>WQWP01000001.1 GCA_009787485.1 Lentimicrobiaceae bacterium
GAGATGGGCACAGGAGAGGGAAAAACGCTGGTGGCAACGTTATCTGTTTACTTAAACGCCCTTCCGGGAAAAGGCGTGCACGTGGTTACCGTGAACGATTATTTGGCAAAACGTGACTCGGAATGGATGGGACTTTTGTACGAATTTCACGGATTAACAGTGGATTGTATTGACAAACATGAGCCCAATTCTGAAGAACGCCGACAAGCCTATTTAGCAGATGTTACTTACGGAACGAACAACGAGTTTGGTTTCGATTATTTGCGTGATAATATGGCGCGAAACGTAGGAGAACTTGTGCAACGTCCTCACAATTACGCTATTGTTGATGAGGTGGACTCCGTGTTGGTGGATGATGCGCGAACGCCGTTAATTATTTCGGGTCCTACGCCGCGTGGCGACCAGCAAGAGTTCGACATTTACAAGCCAATGATTGAGCGTTTGTATAACGCACAAAAAATATTAGTCAATGAAATATTGACCAAAGCCAAACAGCTGTTAGCACAAAATCCTGATCCTAAGCCGGAAGAAGAAGCTGCCATTTTATTGCTTCGCGCACACCGCGGTTTGCCGAAAAGTAAAGCGATGATTAAATTCCTGAGTGAACAGGGAATGAAGCAGTTGTTGTTGCGCACCGAAGGGTTTTATATGCAGCAACAAAATAGAAACATGCCGATTATTGATCAGGAACTTTACTTTGTGATTGAAGAGAAGCAAAATACAGTAGATATTCAGGAAAAAGGAATTGAGTTGGTTTCCCGCAGCGCCGAAGAAGCCAAATTGTATGTTATTCCAGACGTGGGCGCCGAAATTGCCGAACTCGAAAAACAAAATATTGATCCACAAGAAAAAATAAAAATCAAAAACGAAATCTACCGCAATTTTTCTATTGCTTCCGAGCGCATTCACACCATTCATCAATTACTGAAAGCATATACCATGTTTGAAAAAGATGTGGAGTATGTGATTATGGATAACAAAATTAAGATTGTGGATGAACAAACGGGACGTATTATGGAAGGCCGCCGTTATTCGGACGGATTGCACCAAGCTATTGAAGCAAAGGAAAATGTAAAAGTGGAAGCGGCCACGCAAACTTACGCCACCATCACTTTGCAAAACTATTTCCGTATGTATAAGAAACTTGCGGGGATGACCGGTACGGCAGAAACCGAAGCCGGTGAGTTTTGGAATATCTACAAGTTGGACGTGGTGGTGATTCCTACCAATAGACCGATTGCCCGCTTAGACTCCAACGACTTGGTTTACAAAACCAAACGCGAAAAATACACTGCGGTTGTAGATGAAATTCTTCGCTTAAATGAAGCAGGACGCCCGGTTTTGGTAGGTACTACCTCTGTGGAAATATCAGAGTTGCTCGCTAAAATTTTATCCGCTAGAAAAATTAAACATAATGTATTGAACGCCAAACTGCATAAAAAAGAGGCCGATATTGTAGCGGAAGCCGGTCAGGCGGGCACAGTAACCATTTCTACTAACATGGCAGGTCGTGGTACCGACATTAAGTTGGGACTCGGCATTAAGGAAAAAGGCGGACTTGCCATTATCGGCACGGAGCGACACGATTCGCGGCGTGTGGACAGGCAGTTGCGTGGGCGCGCCGGACGTCAGGGAGACCCGGGAAGTTCGCAATTCTTTGTTTCGCTGGAAGATGACCTGATGCGTTTGTTCGGCTCCGAGCGTATCTCAAAAATTATGGACAGGATAGGCTTGCAGGATGGCGAAGTGATTCAACACAGCATGATTTCCAAATCTATTGAGCGCGCCCAGAAGAAAGTGGAAGAGAACAACTTCGGCATCCGTAAACGTTTGCTGGAGTATGACGACGTGATGAACAAACAGCGCGAAACCATCTACCGCAAAAGAAAAAATGCACTTTTCGGAGATAAACTGGCGATTGATATTTCCGATATGTTTTACGATGTTTGCGTAAAAGTAATAGAACGAAATTATGAATCGAAAGATTACGAAGGCTTTGAGCAAGATGTGATTACTACTTTTGGTTGTGAGGTGCCGTTTACACAAGAACAGTTTTTTCAAGAAAGAACCAACAAATTGACGGACGAATTGTATGACAAAGTGTTTGAAAATTATAAAATCAGACAGCAAATACTTTGTAAACAGGCATTTCCTGTGATAGAGCGTGTTTATTTGGACAACGGCGAACGTTTTGCCAACATCGCCATCCCGATTACCGATGGCGTAAAAACATTAAACGTGGTTGCCCCGTTAAAAAAATGCTTTGAAACCGAAGGCCGCGAAATAGGACTTTCTATCGAAAAAGGAATCACCTTAGCCGTAATTGACAACGCATGGAAAGAGCATTTGCGCGAAATGGACGACTTAAAACAATCGGTACAAAACGCTTCATACGAACAAAAAGACCCGTTATTAATCTATAAATTAGAGTCTTTCAATCTTTTCGACAGATTATTGGAAAAGATTAACGAAGAGATTGTTTCTTTCCTGAACAAAGGTGGTTTGCCGGTAGAGCAACACTCACAGGTTCGCGAGGCGCAACTACCACAATCGGAGGCAAGAAAACTGCAAACAGGCAGAAGCGAAATAGGCGGCCGACCGGTAATTGGCGGCAAGGGAAGTGCGCCGGTACGAGTGGAAAAGAAGGTGGGGAGGAATGAGCCTTGTCCTTGCGGGAGTGGAAAGAAGTATAAGAATTGTCATGGGCGGTAAGATTTTGCACGAGTTTACCCCACATAATACATTAATAATTGCTAATGTTAAAACGGGCAGCAATTTCTCGTTTTGTTAGAATGGAGAAATCAATATCTCCTAATTTCCAATATTATAAAAGTAATTATTCACTTTCTCCTTATAGTAATATTGCAACGCCGGTGGCACCGTCTTCAACAGTTCCGTCTGTTGGCTTCTGTTTCTATCGAATTGCCATTCTTTGGGTGGCGAAGGGTTTAGTCTTTCGCGAGCTTCAATAGACTCGCGTTTTTCTTCTTTTTCGCGTTCTTGCCTAGCGCGTTCGCTCTCTAACATACGCGTTTCAATGCTTTTTTGTCGTGTAATAGTTTGTGCTGATATAGAACGATTTACCAACTCTTTTTCTGTTTTCTTCATCTCTTCAAGAAGTTGCTCTATGGACTTATCCCCTACCCCATCTTGCCCTTTCAATTCATCGTTATAATCCTGCATCATTTTGCGAATAGCTTCTTGTTGTGCGGCCATACGTGCAAATTGCTCGCTCATGCCTTGCTGACCGGACTGGCCGGGCATGGGCACTTGTCCCTCCTGCTTGCCTTGCTGCATAGAACGTTGCATCGCTTCCATTTGGCGGTTTAATTGTTGTTGCAGTTCGCGCGCCGAATTGGGTTTTCCTTTGCCACCCGGTTTACTGCATGAGGAGTTTTTACCTTTACTCCCTTTTTTATTGCACTTTGAATTACATTCTTTCTGCTTTTCTTTCATTTTTTTCAAAGATTCCGCCAACATTAAAGCTAAATTATTCATGGAAGTCAACGAAAATTGCTCATCTGAAAGCGCCTGTGGAATTTTTCTCTCTACTAAATGTTCTATAGAAGTTTTTGAATACTCTCGAATTTTTGTTACTTCCTTTGTAATAAACGGTTCTACCATCGGTTGACGTTTCGCCAAATTGGTCAACGAATCATCAATCATGCGCATATAATCTTGAATATTAGATTGTTCGCGAATATAATCGGTTAACATCGGCGATTTTGCGCCGCCTGCTTTTACCGCTTGCATTACATCTTCCTGCTTAAAGGAAACACGAATAAGGTTATTCAAAATTTGACGCAAGGTTTCTATATCTTCGGTAATATCTTCCGCTTCGGCTTCATCTTTCTCTTGTTGCATCTCATCTGCCATATCTTCCATTTGTTGCGAGGCATCTTGTTGGCTATCTTTGGCTTTCGAGCGATTGTTTTTATTCAACTGTTCCGCCGATTCCTTCATTTTTTGCATAATTTGCTGCTCTTGTTCCGAACGATTCTTCAATTTGTTCGGCTCTTCCAATTCCTTGTTCAATTTCTGCAAATCTTTCATATCTTTTTGCAAGTCTTGAAACTTTTGATTCAATTGCTCCTGTTTTTGTTGCAAATCCTCCTTCGGAATTGCTTTTTGTTCGGTTTGTTTCGACAAATCCTTTTGCTCTTGCGCCAAATTACGCGTGTTGTCAATTACCTCCTGAAATTTCTTTTCAAATTCCAACAATTTAAACAATGCAAGTTGTTGATCCAAAGACTTATTAATATCTTCCGCACTCATCTGCATTTTTTGCAACGCTTCGCGCATCTGATCTTTATTCATTTCCTGCATCATATTCTGCATCTTTTCTATCATTTGTTTCATTTCATCAGAAAGCAAATTATCGAAACGCTTTTGCAGTTCTTCCTGTTTTTTCATGATCTCAGAAGCCGTATTTTTATACTGTTCCTCTTTCATCAAATTTTTATCTTGACTATCTTTGGCATCTTGAATCTTATCTTGCAGCTCTTTGTATTGTTCCATCAATGCTTCCATTTTTTGCCGGTCTTGCCAGGAAGGCTCATTTGTTTGCAGCAATTGCTGATTCAATTTTTCTAACTCTTTCACCAAATCTGCGGCTTCTTTTGCCAAATCATCCATCGAACTTTTGGTTTGCTCGTTGCCTTGAGCAATCTCTTTGTTAATCTCTTCCATCGTTTTTAAACGGAAAGTTACCGCTTGTGTTTTAGCCGCTTTATGCCCGTTAACTCCATCATTATCTTTCACTTCAAAGAAATATTCCATAGAATACCCGGGATGCAAATTCAATGTACCGGCAGCAAAGTCGAAATAATAATCCTGAACCGTCGCATTTTTATCAAATTGAATATCAATAGTTTGATTTTGTTCCAACAAGTTTTTATTTTCGTCAAAAACAGAATACACGAACTTCAAACTTGAAAAACCGTAATCATCTCTAATGTTTCCTTTAAAATACACACGATCGGAAAATAAAGAATCGGCTTGACTTTGCACACTGATTTCAGGGTACAAATCTTTAATTACTTGAATATTATACGACAAGGTATCCGGACTCACGAAATGTTGGTTTTTGGAAATTGTAGCATAGTGAAAACTTTCCCGAGCGGTGTGTGAAGTTGTAAATACTTCTTTTTCAGGAGTTAATATCTCTTCTTTATCTCGTAAAAAAAAGTCAATTTGATTGGTATTTTTGGTATAAAACTTCCAGGTAATGCGTGTGCCTTCCGGTACAGTGGCATCTCCGTTATTTTCAATAACTTCTCTGTTTTTATTCAGATAAGCAGGAAAACTTAATTCCATTACATAACTTACAATTACCGGTTTGGGGAGTACGTTTATCGTGTAAGGTTGCGTAGTAACCTCTTCTGTTTGCAATTGAAACGTCATGTCTCTCTGCATATTAGAAAAAGTATAAGCAAATTCCGTATTCGACTGTTTGGTACATCTGTAGTTCCGTTTATCATACACAATAAAAAGCTCATTGGGCGCTTCATCGCCTATTATTTTAATATATACAGTAAAATTATCATTTTGTAGCGCTTTTAGGCTCTTATTTTGCACTTCAATTTTATAAGGCGCCGGTTTTTCAAAATGTTGCTGATATTGCACAATTCGTTGTGTGGACTCCGTAAAAATTTCACTTTTGGTAGAAAAAAGCACAAAAAACAGCAGTACCGGAATCATTGCCCATTTTATAAAGCGGGTACTCTTTTTAAACGGCACCGCTTTTACAAACGCAAAAGGTTTCAGTGTTTCAATTTTGGTGTCAATAGCTGCATTAAGCAGGTCTAAACTTTTATATTTTCCTTCTTCAATTTGAGCTTCTAATTGAATTACATTGAGCAATTTATCATCAATTTCAGGAAAATATTTTCCGATAATTTTAGAGACCGTCAAGGAATTCAAAGTTTTTCCCAACCCTACTATTTTTGCAAGCGGGTAAATGACATAAATGCCAATTGTGCTCAAAAACAACGCCAAATAGGTATAAAAAAGCACTGTACGAGTCGTAGAATTTAAGTAAGAGAAGTACTCTAATAACGCAAAGGCAATAAAAACCCCCATTGTAATCATCACGAAAACAAGCGCCCCTTTGTACAGTTTATTGAGGTAATATTTTCGTATAAAAATTTTGATTTTATGGTGGATAAAAATTCTATTTTCTGTCATAGTGATGGGGTAAAAACAGTTTTAAAACGAATCAAGCGAAAATATCGTATTTTTTGATGAAAATATTAAAAAAAGTATTTTGTGCTTAACTTTTTGCGACTTGCATAATTCCCATACCATTCAACTACCCACTTCCGCCACAGGGCTGCATTTTGTGGTGATCATGCTGAGAGATGGCGCTGTGCTAACGCAAAAGATGGTGATACAGCGGTAGCAGTTAATACGGGTTACAGTTTTTCTATTTTGCTGAAAATCTGCTAGAAAAAATTTTCATATTTTTTCCGAAAACGGTTTTTGCGTTGTATATTTGCCGCGGAATTACTACTATAAACTAAACCTAACTGCCGTGTCTCGTAAACTACTCATCCGTTGCTGCTTAGCATCATTTTTTCACCTCCTTACCTGCTCTTTTATTTTTGCTCAACAGCAAGTTTCCGTTGCCGATTATTTCTATTTTCATAATCGGGAACAAAATTTTTCTATACGGGCGTGGATTCCTCATGGAACGTTTTCACTTTCCTCACAAAATCAATTTCTATTAAAGGAACTGTGTACGGCAACGATATCGGGAGGTTATCATATAAAAGGAAATGCGGTAGTTTTAACCGTTTCACATTTTGGGTATTCTAAATATGGATTGTTTACGATTTCTTCCGGCTATGCGCGAGCTTTTGCCCATCGCATTTCCTTTGGATTGCAAGTGCATTATCTGTTGCATCATGCGGAAAATTATCCGAAAAGACACTCTCTTACTTTCGATTTATCGCTTTATGGAAGAATTACGCAAAAAGTAGGTGTGGGCATATCAGCATATAATCCGGCAAATTTAAGATATGGGCTTACGGGGAAAGAAAAAATTCCGATGTGTTATATATTAATGTTGGATTATAAACTTAATGATAAAGTGTTGTTGGCGGTGGGGGCTTCAAAGCAATTGCCCGGATTTTTTGATGTTACTGCAACTGTTTGTTTTAGAGATAAATTTTATGGTTTTATTATGGATTTATCGTTGAAGAAAATGGATATACAATTTTCTTTTTGGTGGAAAGGGTTTCAATTTGATTTGGGAGGGGGCTTTGATTATCGGGTGGGGTTTTCGCCACGGGTGGGTGGGCAGTATTTTTTTTAGCACGCAGATATTATTTTAAAAAAAACTATGAAAAACTTCCTCCTCTTCCTCCTCCTCCCATCAATCGCCCTCGCGCAAGTTGATTCCACATTCACCCGTATCCATCTCGAAGACCACCTCATCGAAGAAATAGAGACTCTTGATATCGAAGAGGAAACCGACCTCATAGAAGAACTATACGAAATATATGATGCACTCGAAACAATCAACCTCAACGATCTGCCTCCCGAAATCGCCTTTTCTATTCTAAAAATGTCTGATTATCAATATTACCAACTTCAAAAATATATCGCCGAAAACGGATTTTTAATCTCTATTTACGAACTGATTGCGGTAGAAGGATTTACTATAGAATATGTGCAACAACTTGAACCTTATGTTGTAACCGACGCCGTTAAAGAGCAGAAGCGAAGTTTCAAATCATTATTTAAACGTCCCAAACACAAATTGTTAATCCGTTATTCGCAGATCTTGGAAACGAAAGCGGGATACAACAAAGACAGAAGCACACACTATGTAGGCACCCCG
The DNA here is from genome assembly GCA_009787485.1 of Lentimicrobiaceae bacterium. GTDB lineage: Bacteria > Bacteroidota > Bacteroidia > Bacteroidales > WCHB1-69 > WRNX01. The sequence goes on from WQWP01000001.1 coordinate 7,844, forward strand.
CAACAGTACGTCTTTCGCTATACTTTCACGGCGAGCGAGCATATTACATTAGGAATTGCAGGTAAAAAAAATGCCGGCGAAGAGTTCTTCAAAGGCTCTCAAAAGCATGGATTTGGATTTTATTCTTGTCATTTACAGATAAAAAACATCGGCATTTTACAATCAGTAATTATAGGCGATTACCGGTTGCATTTCGGACAAGGCATGATAATGGGAAACGGATTTTTAAGCAACACTTCCGGTGAGATCAGAAAAACAGGCGCCGTGCAGCGTCCGGTAACCGCCATGAGTCAGAGTAATTTTTTACGAGGTATAACCTTGCAATTAGGAACTTACAAATTTAGTGGCACAATTTTCTACGGTCATCGTTTTTTTGATGGCAATGTTGTAGAAATAGAGCCCGGTAATTTTGCTTTTGAAGGAGCCATTTCCAACACGGGGCTACATCGCACCGAAACAGAGCTAAGCAAGCGCAATACGTTGTTTAACAGAGTGTATGGAGTACATTTTCGCACACAGTTCAAAGCTTTTAAAATCGGAACACAAATCATGCGTACCGAATTTTCATTGCCAATAGTATCGCCTTCAAGACCTTATCAATATTTTGATTTTTCAGGAAAAGGGTTATGTAATGCAAGCATAGATTATCAGGTATTAGCAAAACATCATATCATTTTCGGGGAAGTGGCGGCAAGCAGTACATCCGGTTTCGGGTTTCTGCAAGGCGCTATTTTTAAAATAGATCCACGGGTAAGACTCTCCGCATTAATACGCCATTTTAGCAAAAACTTTATCGCCATTGATGGGAAGCCTTATTCAAAAAACAGCAAGCTGAATAATGAAACCGGCTTATTGCTTACTTCCGAAATTGTACTTTCAAAAAGAGTAAATATGGTGATGTTTTTCGATATGTATCAATTTCATTGGCTGCGATATTTGACAGACAAGCCTTTACCACATCTCAATGCTTCGCTGCGGTTTGACATCGCGATGAGTAGAAATTGCGCATTATTAGTGCGTTACACCTACAAAACACAAGCCAAAAACTTCAGAGAAGAACAAATCTACAATCAAGTCTTAGAAACACAGCAACATCGTTTACGGGTAATTCTTTCCTGTAATTTTCTGCAATTTCTGCAATTAAAATCGGAAATAAGCGGCGTTTACAATAGAAATATTCATCATAAAAAACACATCTTCGGATTACTTGCCTATCAAGATGTTGGCGTTAATATGAATAGAATAGGATTGGATTTAAAACTCAGACTTGCTTTGTTTGATACCGATACTTACGATGAACGATTGTATGCTTATGAAAACGACCTCTCTTATACATTTACTATAAACAGCTATTATTACAGAGGTTGCAAAACTTACTTCATCGTAAAATGGAAATACGGGTGGTTTGAAATACAAGGCAAAATATCGCGCACATTATTTTTTAATAGAAATCAAATCAGCAGCGGGTTGGAGTTGATTGATGCGCCGCATAGAACGGAAGTGAAATTGCAAATGCTGATTAAACTATAAAAACAACAACACACACCCTCCCACACTAATAAACGCCCCAAACACTTGATAAAACGTTATTTTCTCTTTAAATATCAGCGCCGACGGGAATATGATCAGAATGGGCACTAACCCCATCAAAGTGGCGGCTACTCCGGCTTTGGTATGTTGAACAGCGAAGAGGGAGAGCGACACGCCCATTACAGGACCAAAAACAGAACCGGACAACACAAACTTTACGCCCGATTTATTAGAAAATGCTTTCAAGATAGAACTCCATCTATTTAAGAAAGTTACTAATAACAGAAACGATATTCCTCCTGTAATGGCACGAATTTGGGTAGCAGAGATGGCATTGTAATCCCCCATTCCTTTTTTGCTAAGTACTAGTCCGATAGCTTGCCCTGCCGCTCCGCCAAGCGCAAACAAAAACCCTTTGAGCGGCACATTAAAATTAAATTTTTCCCCTCTTTTCTTTCCGAGCATGGCAATACAAATACCGCCCACTGTGATGCAAATACCCAAAGCTTGCTTGGCAGAAAGATATTCATTTAACATTAACAATCCGGTAATTGCGGTAATGGGTGGCGCGAGCGTCATCACAAGTTGCGCCATCCGTGAGCCGATTATAGAGTAGGAGTGAAACAAAAAAAGATCTCCGAGAAAGAAACCGACAAATCCGGAGAGCGAAAGCCAAAACCATTGATACGGCGTAGCATCTGTGGGAAGGAAGTACCCGCGCGTAACCCATGCAATTAGCCCCAACAGTATAATTGCCGTCATCAAGCGAATGACATTTACGGATAGGGATCCTATTTTACTGCCTGCCTTTTCAAAAAACAAAGCGCTTAGCGTCCAACATATTGCAACGCCGAGTGCGGAAAATTCGCCGATATGCATTTAATTTCTTATAATGGCTGCGAAAATACGAAAAACTCTCTGTGTTCTTCTGGTCTCCTTTGTGCTCTATGTGCTAAAAAACAAAACTTGTACAATTATTTCCTATTTTCGCGCCATGAACGATTCCCCCCAAAACCCACTCGGCAACCGCATCATAGAACTCTTATCTAAAAGCGGAAAAGAAAAGTACAACTATAAGCAAATTGCTGCTAAGGCAGGTGTTTTTGACCGGAAAGGACGAGACACCGTAAAACAAATCATCAGCGATTTTGTGAATGCCAAAATCTTATTTCACGCAGGAAGAGGCAAATATAGCATCAACCCTAAATATTTAACCAAAGAGAATACCGGAAAAAATTATGTGATCGGCAAACTGAGCATCAGTAAAAATGGCGCCGCTTATGTGATTATGGAAGGTTTGGGTGATGAAGATATTTTTATCGCCGAAGGAAATCTAAGCAACGCATTACATAATGATATTGTGAAGATTAATGTTTTTCCGGCGCGCAACAAACGTCGCCCCGAAGGACAAGTAGTTGAAATTGTAGAGCGCAGCAAAAAACAGTTGGTGGGCGTCATCTCCATATCCAAAGGAATTGCTTACTTCATTCCGGATAATCCGTCTTATCGCCGCGACATTCTGATTCCCGGACGTTTACTGAAAAGCGCAAAAACCGGAGATAAAGTGGTAATTCAGATTACCGATTGGGTAGTAGGAACCCGAAGCCCGCTGGGCGAAGTAATACATGTGCTGGGAAAACCGGGCGACAACAACGTGGAAATGAACGCCATTTTAGCTGAGTACGACTTTCCGCTGGCTTTTAACGAGGCTGTAGAAAAAGAGTGTGAGAAGATTGACCCCGCAATTTCGGAAAAAGAGATCGCCTTACGCCGAGATTTTCGTAACATTACTACATTTACAATTGACCCCGCCGATGCTAAAGATTTCGACGATGCCATTTCGTATGAAGCCCTTAGTAACGGCATGCACCGTGTAGGCATTCATATTGCCGATGTTTCGCATTATGTGCGCCAGGAGAGCGCCATTGATAAAGAGGCTTACGAAAGAGGAACCTCCATCTATTTGGTGGACAGAACGATTCCGATGCTGCCCGATAAATTATCCAATGAACTCTGCTCACTCAAACCGCACACCGATAAACTGTGTTACAGTGCCGTTTTCGATTTGGATGACAACGCCAAAGTGCATAAAGAGTGGTTTGGACGCACGATCATCAATTCGGACAGACGTTTTGATTACGATGAAGCGCAAGAAATTATTGAAACCAAACAAGGAGATTTTGCAGAAACTGTGTTGAAAATTCACGACTTGTCTCAAAAATTACGTCAGCAACGTTTTGATAATAACGCCATTAATTTTGAAACGGAAGAAGTGCGCTTTAAATTAGATGAAAACGGAAAACCGATCGGCGTATTTTTAAAGGTACAACGCGAATCGAACTGGCTGATTGAAGAGATGATGTTGTTGGCAAACAAACGGGTAGCCGAAAAAATCGGCAAAAAAATATCGCGTTTCAAAGAAGTGAAAACATTTGTATATCGTATTCATGATGAGCCGATTGGAGATAAAGTGGAGAATTTTAAAAACTTTGTGGCAAAAATGGGCTTCGAACTGAAAACCGGAAATCGCAAGCAATTTACCCAATCGTTAAACGACCTGTTGGAAAAAGCCAAAGAAAAAAACGAATATGAATTGCTTTCCAAGCTCTCCATTCGTATTATGGCACGGGCGGTCTATTCTACCGATAATATCGGGCATTACGGGTTGGCATTTCCGTACTACACGCACTTTACCTCGCCCATTCGCCGCTACCCTGATTTGATGGTACACAGGTTGTTAGATGCTTATTTGCACGACAAACCTTCCGTAAATAAATACCAATACGAAGAACTTTGTAAACATTGTTCCAAAATGGAACAAAAAGCCACTGAGGCGGAGCGTACCTCTATCAAATACAAACAAGCCGAATATTTAGCCGATAAAATCGGGCAAGTGTTTGAAGCCACCGTAAGCGGCATCTCCAAATGGGGCGTTTTTGCCGAATTGAAAGAGAGCAAATGCGAAGGCATCATCCCCATAAAGCGTTTCGATGACGATTTCTATTATATTGATGATGATAACTTTACACTAATCGGCTTGCACACCGGAAAAAACATTCGCTTTGGCGACACAATAAAAGTAAAAGTAACGGAGGTGGATTTGCAGAAGAAAACGATGACGTTTGATGTGGTTTAAGAAAATATTTCAATGTATTAAACAATCTCCTTCTTCCTCCTTTTCCTCCAAACCCCAAACTGTGCAAAACTCGCATACAACACCGGAATCAACACCAGCGTAATCAATGTAGAAAACGACAACCCCCAGGCTACGGTCATTCCGAGTGCATTCCACATTTCGGCGCCTTCGCCTCTGCCGAGTGCTAACGGGATCATTCCCAATACAGTAGTTACGGCGGTCATTAAGATGGGGCGCAAACGGGAGTGGCCGGCAGCGATCACCGCTTCTTTGATGCCCATACCGCGCTCGCGGCACAGTATCGTGTAGTCAATGAGCACAATGCCGTTTTTCACTACTATGCCCACCAACATTACAATGCCCAGCAGCGCCATCAGCCCGAGGGCGGTGTTTGTAACGGCTAATCCAACGAGAACGCCGGTCAGTGCAAACGGAATAGAAAACATAATCACAAACGGATATGTAAAAGATTCAAATTGCGAAGCCATTACAATATAGACCAATATGAGTATTAAAAGCACCAACGATATGATATCTCTAAATGCCTCTTGTTGATCCTGAAAAGTTCCTGCCAATATGGTGCTAACGCCAGCAGGTGTTTCTACATCTTCTAATAACTCCATAGTTGCAGAGGCAATGTCGCTCAATGCGGCGCCGGCGCCCACAATGCCCACTACTTTTACCACGCGCTCGCGGTCTTTGCGCTCAATAGTGGGTGGCGTTAATCTTTCTACCACATTGCCCAACTCACGCACTCTAATGCCCATTCCCTGTGCGTTATACACAATGATGTTTTCAATAGCGTCAATACTTTTGCGGTATTGCGGAGCGTAACGTACTCTGATATAATACTCATCGCCGTCTTCGCGGTAGAAAGAGGCGATAGAGCCGCTAAAACGGCTTTGAATGAAAGAGGAAACAGTTGCCAGATTCAATCCTCTTTCCGCTAATTTTTGCCTGTCGAAATCTATTTGAATTTCAGGTGCATACTCCGCACGGCTGATATTTACCTGGGTGCATCCCGGAATGGCGCGCATTCTTTGGGCTACTTCCGATGCAAATCGGTCGGTAACGTTAAAGTCGTAGCCATACACTTCAACCGTTACGTTATTTCCTCCGCCCATGCCGCCGCCTGCATCTACTGCAAACCTGTTAATTTCAGGGAACTGGTTCAGTCTTGCCCGAATTTCATCCGCAACCTCTTCAATACCACGAGTCCGTTGCGTTTTCTTTACCATTCTAATTGTCATGGAAATAATATGCGAGCCGTTGTCTTGCAATCTTCCCCATGCGTTGCTTTCGTCGGGTTGCCCCACACTAAAGTTAACCCGTATAATCTCAGGATATTTTTCACGCAACTCATTTTGAAAATCCAAAGCAAAAGCTCTAGTAATCTCCATTCTTGTTCCAATCGGAAACTTGATATTGACCCCAATACGCGCATTATCCTGTGTAGGAAGAAATTCGGTGGGTATAATCTTCATCAACATCAACGAAGAAGCAAAAACTAATGTGGCGCCAACCACTACAATAAGTTTGTTGTTTACCGACCAGTTCAGCACTTTTCCATATCCGATATCTAATTTATCTAATGCTCTTTCAATGGGTGAATAGAGTTTTTTGTACCATTTGCCTTGTTTATCGCCTTGTTTCAGCATGTAAGCTGCCATCATGGGCGTTAAGGTGAGCGCCACAATAGTAGAGATCACGGCTGTAATACTAATAATCCAACCCATTTGTTTGAATAAAATACCTGCCATACCTTGCAACATGGTGAGCGGGATAAACACCACCAAAATCACTAAAGTGGAAGCCACTACCGATAAGTAAACCTCGCGGGTGGCAAACACCGAAGCCGCACGCGGTTTGCTGCCCCGATCAATATGTTTGCTAATGTTTTCCAAAATGACAATCGCGTCGTCTATTACCATCGCAATGGCAATACTTAAAGAAGATAAAGAGATGATATTGATTGTGTTGCCTGTTATTAACAAATAAATAAAAACTGCTACGAGGGAAACAGGAATGGTAATGGCGATAATAAAAGTAGCACGCCATCTGCCCAAAAACAGCATGATCACTACTATAATAAGCACCAAAATGATGACAATGGCATTTTGTAAACTATTGATAGTATTGATAATACTTTCGGAACTATCCCAAACCGGAGCAAGTTTAACATCGGGAGGAAGTGTTTTTTCTAATCCGGGTAACAACTCATTTATTTTTTTACAAATCTCCACTGAATTTGCACCTGCTTGTTTTTGAATGACTAACAAAGCACCTTGCTTTCCGTTGGTAAAAACCTCCTGCAATCGTTCCTGAATGGTGTCGGCAACTACAGCCACATCGTGTAAATATATATTTCGATTATTGAAACTGCCCACTACAATATCGTTCATTAACTTAGTATCCATAAACTCGCCTTGCACGCGCATGGAGTAGGTTTGTGTGCCAACATCAATGGTGCCTAACGGCAAGTTCATGTTTTCCATACGGATGATTTGCGTAATTTGCTCAATAGTTAACCCGTAAGATTCTAATTTAAAAGGATCTGCGTAAACATTGATTTCGCGTTTCGGCGCGCCGGAGATGGAAACCGTTCCCACGCCGTTAATCCGGCTAAGCGGTGACGCCACTCTATCGTCTAAGATTTTATACAGGGCATTGGTACTCTCTTTGCTTTCCACCGAAATCATCATAATGGGCATATCTGCCGCGCTAAACTTGTAAATGAAGGGTTTGTTCACATTGTCGGGCAGCATCGGCGTAACCATATCCAACTTGTCGCGCACATCGTTTACGGCTTGTTCAATATTAATGCCATATCTGAATTCAAGCGTGATGATGCTGTAATTTTCGCGCGAGTTGGAAGTAATGTGCTTCAAATCGCTCACCGTGGCTAATATATTTTCGAGCGGCTTGGTTACGTTATTCTCAATATCAGAGGGACTTGCACCGTTGTAGCTGGTAAATACCAAAATGGTGTTGCTGCCCAAATCGGGCAAAAAGTCAATCGCCAATCTTGTTAACGAATAAATACCGATAATGGCAACCGCTACATACACAAGCGCTGTGGTAATAGGATTTTTTACGGATGACGCAGAGATATTCATAGTGTTTTTCTGTTTTAAAAATAAAGGTGGCGAAAATATATCTTTTTTTGGAAATTTCTCAAATTTTGTATCTTTTGTAGGAAATTGTGAAATTCAATATCAAACAAAGTTATCCGTTGGCTGAAGTCAACAGCAATGATTTTGTCCTCATTCCATCGTTACCACTCGCTGCCCCACCACACAATCAATGCACCTTTTTTTCTCACAATATTCGTTATGCAACTCCAGCAACGCTTGCGAATCTCCGGCGTTTTTTGCACAAAATCCTAAACATTTGTATTTTTTTGTGATGCAATTTTCTTCAAAGGGCAGAAATTCAAGCAATCGCATGCTGTATTCCTGAAGTTTTTCGTTGCCTATGAAGGTGCCGTAAACATAAAGAAAAGGAATCAGCGCATTGATGAGGAGCAGGTGGAAACTCTTTTCACCCATTATTTTCTCGCTTTTACGGCTTGTTTTGCCAAAATAATAGTGTGTATCCCAATAATCGTTGGGCTTGTTAATGAAGATGCTTTGGAAATAGGTGAGATTTTTGGAAGTGGTAATTTTTGTAAATAAATTATGATGGGTAAAAATGATTTCGCCTAATTGCGCCAAACGGATGCAAGGGAAATTGTGAGGACGTAAACGCAATAAATTCCAACACTTTGCATCAACAGGAACCAATTTATATTTTGCTCTGAGATATAAATACTCGTTTTGTAATGATTGATAATAAGCATCTTCTAACTCTTCTTCCAACATTCCGGCTTGTCCGAAAACAAGTGCGGAAATTTGCAAGTGCGAGTCGGCATGTTTCTTTAATATTTTGTATGGTAATGCTTTGCCAAGCATTTCAAAAGCAGGCGCATTGGTTTTAAATCCAAAACTTTGACATAGAATGTAAAATAGCGCCTGTTCCCAATCTTCTGAAAATGTGTGCAATATCTCAAAAACCTGGGCTTGCCTTCGCATTAATCTGTCGAAAGCCAATCGGGTAAAAAAAGATTGCATCGTTAAAGGATGGATTCTTTCAATGTATGCCTCGCAAGGCATCGGACGTGCAGCGTACATCAATTGACTGTACCGCAATAAAAGCTGGGAAGATAACAACGGTTGCAACTCCAACGTGGGCAACAGCGTTTCTTGCGCTATGAAAACATCCTGGTCGTGCTCGTACACCACATGCAGCACCACCGAGTTGTATTTCATATCATATTGGTGCTGATGTTTGTACCAATCGGAAGAGCGGATGTGTATTTCCACATTGCCTGCCCATGTAACGTCGTCAATTTTAATAATTGCCTGTTTAAAATCGGGACCGGCATCCTGATGCGGAAACCCTTGGTTTAATATGGCAAGAGGTTGGTTGTGAACAGTTTTTAACTGCTCTTTGGCAAACCACTGGTTTTTCCAAATGTAATGCAATAGCTTTTCTGAGATCATAACGAGTTAATTTTGAGTGTTTATAGTTTTTTTTTGCGAACGTGCAAATATATATTTGAAAATTACGTTTGTCAAGGGGTAAATACATTTTTTTTATGAAAAAAATATTTATAACTGCAATTTCATTTCTTTTTATGGGATTTGCTTACACGCAACCTATTGATACGGCGAGATTTAGATTAGACTTTACGCCCAAACTTCAAAATTTTCATAAGATTACGCAACCTGCTGTCATTCCTGAGGAAACGCAGGAGCCGGTAAATTTTGAATATGAAATAGTTCCGCAATCCATTGATCTTTCTTTTTCGCCCACGCCCATAAAACCGGTAAAACTTCCCGGAGAAGTAATGAAAAAACTCTACCGCAATTTTTTGAAGGTAGGTTTTGGCTATCCGGTTACCCCGCTCGGCGAGCTTTGTATCCACAATTTCGATAATTCTAAATTCTCTTACGGGCTGAATGTCAACCACATTTCAGGTTGGGCGGGAGCGATCGGAAAAGAGATGAAAAATTATGCTTATGCACCGTTTAGCGATACGCGCACGCTGCTGTTTTTAAATACCTTTTTTAAGAATCAAACACTCTATTCTTCTGCAGGTTACAATCATCAAGTAGCACATTTATATGGATTTGACCGCAGACTTGGTTTCGATTCTCTATATTATGAGGAAAATTACAGAGATACGTTGAAAAACAATTTCCATCATGCGCATGCCGAAATCGGGTTGCGCTCTAATTACCTTCAGGATGATGCTAAGCTTAAGCAAGATGTGCGTTTGAGTTATGATTTTCTTTACACGCACAAAAAAGATATGGAAAATCGTATCGGGTTGGCTTCGTTTTTTGCTTATGATGTGCTGTTTAGAAAACTTAGCGGTTTTCTTCGCCCGCAATTGGATTTCAACATGGATTTTTACATTAACAGGTGGCATAATCATTTTGAATATCAATGCATTACAGAACCATGCCCAGGCTTTCAAAACACTACAAACAGTTTTAAATTAGAGTTTGCGCCCACTGTTAAATTTTCACTACGAGAATATCACTTCCGCTTAGGTCTCGGTATTCCTATTATTAACGCGGACGGGAATGCAAAATGTCCAATATATCCGGTAGCAGAAGTGCAGTTGGGCATTGTGCCCGGCATTTTGAGTATTTACGCCGGTCTGGACGGAAATGTTAAATACAACTCACTCAAAGATTTACTCTATGAAAATCCATTTGTAAAACCCGGGCTGGATTCGCTCCGGTTTTCAAAAACACAAATCAGTATTTTCGGTGGGGTAAAAGGAAATTTGGTAAAGAAGTTGAATTACCATGTTTCGGCGCGCTACTCAAATACCCAGGATATGGCGTTCTTCTTTTTGGATACGGCATCGTTGCTTAAAAATCAATTCGATGTAGTGTATGCCAACGTGAATTGGGTAAACGTTTGCGCCAATTTAAACTGGCAAGTGGTGGATAGATTGTATTTGAATTTGGAAGCGAATTATTGGGGCTACTTCAAGTATCAAGAACAAATTGAAAAGCCTTGGTACAAACCCACTTGGGAAGTAGCCTTCTCCGGAAAGTATTACCTCAAAGAGAAATTCATCTTCGACCTCAATATGAAATTAGGGTTTGACAGCTACGCCTTGAAGCCTTCTTTAAATGAAGAACAAAAGATTGTATATGACATCGTTAAAATGAGCCCTGTTATAAACTTTGGCGTAGGTTTTGAATATTTAGTTACGAAACGGTTTTCATGCTTTGCCACTGTAAACAACCTTGGTTTTCAACATTTTGAGAAATATTATGATTTCAAGAATGTTGGGTTTAATGCAATTATTGGGGTTACTTATTCTTTTGGGGATGAGAGTTTGAGGAGGGGGAAGAGGTAATTAGAATAGCGTCAGCTGTTCCCATTCTTCGTCGTCCTTGTTCTTTTTAATGGGCTTTTCCTGTTCTTCAATTACCTCTTGTATTTTTTCGATTACTTCGATTTTTTCGACTACCTCTATTTCTTCGATTACTTCCTCTATTTCTTCGATTACTTCTTCTATTTCTTCAACTTCTTCATCTTGAATTACTTCTTCCTCCGGCTCCGGCAACGATTCTACGGGCGTAATAGCCACGATATTTTTAAAACTAATCCGTTTTCCACGCGCCTTAATGCTCATTATCTCTACAAAATCGGCGCAAGAAATAGTTGCTTTCTCAACTTCATCCGGTTTTTTCTCGTAATATTCTACTTCAATTTGCGGGAAATGGTCGTAGCTGATGAAAATGGGGCAGATCGTTTTATCATCTCCCAGAAATTCAACCTTTTTATCTGTAACTTCCGGAAAGAAGCGCTTCATGTAAAACTTGCCGTCCTCCTTGTTTTCGTAAACTGCAGTAATCGGTTTTTGGGCGTTATGTTTTTGAATGATAGAAAGATTATCTTCAAAGTGGGTGGAAAGGTCAAAACCGGTAACTCGGTAATTTCCGGTTTGGTAAATGGAGATAATTTTATCGTCTTCTTTAAATGCGCCTAATAAATCGCCGCGCTCATCGCTGTTTAAACGCATGACAATAGGGTCATAAAAAATGTTAATGGCGCTTAAGGTAGATACGCCTTTGGAGATGATTTCGATTTTCCGCACCGGATTTCGCGATAAGATATTGCCTTGCGAAGCACGACCTTTTATGGCTAATGTGCTAAAGTCGAAGTCGAATTGTAGTTTTTTAAGTTTGGCTTTGGCTTTGAGAAATACGCGTACTTTTTCGGCTTCCCCGTTAGGATTTGAAGTAAAGTAAACCACTTTCGTTCCGAGAGTTCCTTTAGTTAAATCATATTCCCTATCTCTGGTAACGCCGCCCACCGAAAATCTTTTCACCATGGCAAAACCGTTGTAGCCATCGGCATATACCATATTGTAAACCGTTCTGTCGTCGTTTCTTTTAAACACTTCTACATGAATGATGTCTTTTCCAAAGAACTGTTTTTCTGATACTTTGCTCACCATAAAAGTTCCGGTATCGCGAAAAACCACCACCTCATCAATGTCGGAGCAGTCGCACACGTATTCTACGTCTTCATCTTTTTTGAGCGCAGTTCCTACAAATCCTTCTTTTCTATTTACATACAACTTTTGATTTGCTACTGCCACCGTTGCCGCCACGATATTATCAAAGTTTTTAATTTCGGTTTTGCGCTCTCTGCCTTCGCCATATTTTTTCTTTAGATTTTCGAAATAAGCAATCGCATATTCAATTAAATGATTCAAATGATGAAGCACCTGATCCATTTTCTCTTCAATTTGTGCAATTTTTTCGTCCGCTTGTTTGATGTCGAATTTAGAAATTTTACGAACAGGTTTTTCACATAATTTCAGCACGTCTTCTCGTGTAATTTCCCTTCTAAACATATCACGATACGGATCGAACGCTTTTTCGATGTTGTCAATTTGCTTTTCCCACGTAGCCGTATCTTTTTCGAGTTCTTTATAAATTCTTTTTTCAAAGAAGATTTTTTCTAACGACCATTTGTGCCAATCTTCCTCTAATTCAGCCAATTCAATTTCAAGCTCACGTTTCAACAGCGCAACCGTATTTTCCGTATTAATACGCAAAATCTCTTTTACCGACAAAAACTGCGGTTTTCTATCATAAATTACGCAGGCATTGGGCGAGTACGACATCTCGCAATCTGTAAAAGCATACAGTGCATCAATGGTTTGGTCGGGCGAAACGCCGGGTTGAAGGTGTAGCAATATTTCTACCTTTTCTGCCGTATTGTCATCAATCTTCTTAATCTTCAATTTCCCTTTTTCAATGGCGGGCGCTATAGAATTGGTAATGAGGTTTGTAGTAGTTGTCCCATAAGGTATTTCGTGGATGACCAATATTTTTTTATCCACGATAGTAATTTTCGCTCTGTTTCTCACTTTTCCGCCTCTCACGCCATCGTTATATTTTGAAATATCCACTGTGCCGCCGGTAGGAAAATCGGGGTAAATTTCAAAATCTCTGTTTTCCAAAATGGCGATAGAAGCGTCAATCAGTTCTATAAAATTGTGTGGTAAGATTTTGGTAGCCAAGCCCACAGCAATTCCTTCCACGCCTTGCGCCAGCAGCAACGGAAATTTTACCGGCAGGGCAATAGGCTCTTTGTTGCGGCCGTCGTACGACTGTTTCCATTGAGTGGTTTTAGAATTAAAAACTACTTCCAATGCAAATTTCGTCAACCTTGCTTCGATATATCTCGGCGCTGCCGCGTCATCTCCGGTGAAGATATTTCCCCAATTTCCCTGTGTATCAATGGTAATCTCTTTTTGCCCCAGTTGCACCATGGCATCGCCAATGGAAGTATCGCCATGCGGGTGGTACTTCATGGTATTTCCGATAATATTCGCCGCCTTGTTGTAACGTCCGTCTTCTAACTCATACATAGAGTGAAGGATACGGCGTTGCACCGGTTTCAGCCCATCGTAAATATCCGGCACTGCGCGGTCTAAAATTACATAAGAGGCATAATCCAAAAAATAGTTCTCAAACATGGATTGCACAAAGATGACTTTGTGGAGGTCGGAGGTTGGGGGGATGTCGTTGGTTAGCTGTTGGTCTTCGTTGATTTCTTCCGGCATGTTGGGTTTTTCTTTGGGCTAGTTTACTTTTTAACAAAAGTGTGGGCAAAAATATATGATTTCGTTTATCGTGGAATTGTGGGTTAATCTTTTTTTAGGGCAAAATCATTAATCTTTATTACTTGGGCGTGCCCACTCGCTTTCCTCCGCGCGTTCGGCGGCGGCTCTGCCGTCGTCGTTTTATTCTATTCTCTACCGCCGATGCCATCACACGCTCGGGTCGCGGTGGCTACGGGGTTCGCTTCGCTCCCGTGCTCGCCTTCGGCTCGCACCGGCTTCGCCGCCCTCCGCCTCGCTCACGCAGGGGGAAATACAACGGTCTGTGCGTTGGGATAGGAAGGCTGAAAGCCTTGTAATCAATAGCATAGGGCAACGCCCTATGGAAATGAGCGTCATCTCGTTTGTCAGGCTGAAAGCCTGAAATCTAAATGATCGCGCCCTTTCAGGGCTTATCTTTGGACGCACGTCCTTTCGTAGGGCGTTGCCCTACGCTATTGATTACAAGGCTTTCAGCCTTCCTACCCCAACGCACAGACCGTTGTACTTCCCCCTGCGTGAGCGAGGCGGAGGGCGGCGAAGCCGGTGCGAGCCGAAGGCGAGCACGGGAGCGAAGCGTACCCCGTAGCCACCGCGACCCGAGCGTGGGTAGGATGAGGCGGCAGGGGACAGAGCGACGGCGGCAGAGCCGCCGCTGAACATAATTGAGCCGCCGCCGAACGCGCGAAGGAAAGCGAGGGGCACGCCCAAATAATAAAAAAACTATTTTTGCACTTCAAAAATTAAACCCCAACCCAACATGAAAAAAACATTTCTCCTCCTTTTCGTAGCCTTCTTCGCTACTTTTTCCGTGCTTCATGCACAAAAACAGTACAAATATGAAACGGTTCCCAACGATCCGTTAAATGCTCGTATCTATAAATTAGACAACGACTTAACTGTTTATCTAACCCAATACAAAGAAGCGCCGCGCATTCAAACTTACATCGCGGTGAAAGTGGGAAGCAAAAACGACCCCGCCGAAACCACCGGATTGGCGCACTATTTTGAACACATGATGTTTAAAGGCTCGCCAGATTTTGGCACCATAGATTGGGAAAGAGAGCAAGTGATGATCGCCCAAATTGAAGAATTATTCGAACAATACCGGCTTTTGTCGGATGAAGCCGAGCGAGCCGCACTCTACAGAATTATTGACAGTATTTCGTTTGAAGCCAGCAAATTGACAATTCCCAATGAGTACGATAAACTGATGAAATTTATTGGCTCGCAAGGTACCAATGCGGGAACGGCAAATGATTATACCGTTTATATGGAAAATATTCCTGCCAATCAATTGGAAAATTGGGCAATCATTCAGGCAAACCGCTTCGATCATCCGGTGTTGCGCCTGTTTCATACGGAGTTAGAGACAGTTTATGAAGAAAAAAACATGTCGCTTACTAACGATAACCGCAAAGGGAGTGAAGCTATTCTTGCCGGATTGTTTCCCAATCATCCTTACGGACAGCAAACTACGCTGGGAGAAGCCGAACACTTGAAAAATCCTTCCATGAAAAATATTCGTGAGTTTTACGAAAAATACTATGTGACTAATAATATGGCAATTGCCATGTCGGGAGATTTTGAGTTTGATGATGCTATCGCTATCATTGACAGGCATTTCAGCAAGTTAAGACGAGGCAACGTGCCGGAATTGATTTATACCGGAGAAACGCCTATTACCGAGCCTGTAGTGAAAGAAGTGGTGGGTTTGGAAGCTGAATTTCTCAATATGGCGTTTCGCGTGGATTTACCTGCAAACGATCCTAATATCTATACTTTGAATATGTTAGTTCGCATATTGTATAATGGAAAATCGGGATTGATTGATTTGAATTTGAATCAGAAACAATTGGTAATGAGCGCCGGAGCGTTCCCCTACGTGTTAACCGATAACTCCGCATTATTTTTAACCGGAAAACCAAAAGAAGGGCAAACATTAGAAGAAGTTCGCGATTTATTATTGAAACAAATTGATTTATTGAAAAAAGGAGAATTTGATGATGATTTATTAACCGCCGTAATTAACAATATGCGTTTAACTGAAATGCGCCAGTTGGAAAGCAATGCCTCGCGCGCAAGAATGTTTACAAGCGCCTTTTGGAATAATATTCCCTGGGAAGTTGCCTCTCAATCCATCGCCAATTATTCCAAAATCACAAAAAAAGATATTGTTAATTTTGCCAATAAGCACTTCCACAATAACTATGTAATTGTGTTTAAGCGACAAGGCACGCCTGAGGAAGTAACTAAGGTGAACAAGCCTGCCATTACGCCCATTCATATTAATAGAGATGAAGAGTCAAACTTTATGAAGAAAATAAAAGAGGCTAAAACAGAACCCTTAGTAGCTGTTTTTATTGATTTTCAAAAAGATATGACAATCATTCCCAATAAAAACTTCAACATTTATTATATTAAAAATGTAGAAAATGCTACATTTAATTTGCAGTTTCGTTATAAAACAGGCGAGTTGAATGATTTACGTTTGCCTTTTGCCACCGACTATATTGATTATTTAGGAACTTCAACGATGAGCGCCGACAAAATTCAGGAGGAGTTTTATAAATTGGCATGTACCATGAATTTGTCGTGCAGCGACGAATATACAACGCTCACTATTACCGGTTTAAGCGACAATTTTGCGAAAGCGCTACAACTTACCTCATCGGTGATGAAAGATGCGCAACCTAATGCCGAAGCGTTGCAAAATCTGATTTCCGATGCGTTAAAAGCGAGGAGAGATGCGAAAAGCAATCAAAATGCCGTGCAAAACGCACTTCGCAGCTATGGCGAGTTTGGGCCTGACTTGGCGCAATATATCCTTTCCGAAGAGCAACTTCAAAAGCTTACGCCCAACGAATTAATTAGCATCATAAAAGATTTATTGAACATAAAACCGGAAGTTTATTTTTATGGCAACCTCTCTACTGATGAATTTAATAAACTTTTATTGAAAAATTACCAAATACCGAAAAAATTCACCGAACCGGCGCCAGCTCAAGTATTTAACCGCCTTCCAGTAACAGAAGATAAAGTTTATTTTGTACATTATGATGCCAAACAAGCCAGATTGTTTACTTATTCCGACGGTACACCATTTAATGTGCAATATTTACCCAATATTAATATGTATAACCAATATTTTGGGGGAAGTATGAATGCCATTGTATTTCAGGAAATGCGCGAAAAACGCGGCTTGGCTTATACTGCGCGTTCGGCTTATATTTCTGCCAATGAGCTAAATAAGATAAATTACAATTTCTCTTTCATTGCCACTCAAAACGACAAAGTAACGGATGCTTTTGAGGCTTTTAATGAGCTGTTTAATGATATGCCGCAATCGGAAGCTGCTTTTACATTGGCAAAAGAGGGCGCTTTACAAGCTATTGAAACCAATAGAATTCAGAAAACCGCTATTTTCAACGCGTGGCGCAACGCACAAAGAATGGGCATTGACTACGACATTAACAAAGTGCTATATGAATCCTACAAAACCTTTACATTGGATGATGTCGTAAAGTTTAATCATAACCATGTGAAAGACAGAAAGAAAGTATATATGATTGCCGCCAAAGAAGGAGATATGAATTTTGAAGAGCTGCAGAAAAAATTTGGTCCGGTACAAAAATTAACATTAGAAAATATCTTTGGATATTAATGACTTATCCTGAAATTATAGCGCATATTTTCCAATCCTTCCCTATGTACCACCGCATTGGAAGTGCGGCATACAAAGAAGGGTTGGAAAATATTGAGCAGCTTGCCGAAATGGCAGGTCATCCCGAAAAGAAAATCAAAACCATTCACATTGCCGGAACCAACGGAAAAGGCTCTGTAGCGCACTTATTGGCTTCCTATTTTCAAGAGTTGGGCTGGAAAACGGGCTTGTTTACCTCACCGCATCTGATTGATTTTCGCGAACGCATAAAAATCAACGGCAAAGAGATTTCCGAAAAACAAGTAGTAGATTTTTTTGACAAATATCAAGAAAAAATGGCAAAAATTACGCCTTCTTTTTTCGAAATGACGACAATTTTAGCCTTCGATACATTTGCCAGCGAAAAAACCGATATTGCCATTATTGAAACCGGTTTAGGCGGAAGATTAGATGCCACCAACATCCTCTCCCCTATCCTATCGGTAATTACCAATATCTCGTTGGAACACACCCAAATGCTGGGCAATACGCTGCCTGAAATTGCTGTTGAAAAAGCCGGCATTATTAAAAAAAACACTCCCGTAGTGATTGGCGAATATCATCCTGAAACATTTCCGATTTTTGAAGAAATCGCAAAAAACAAAAACGCCCCACTTTTTTTAGCGGAAGAATATATTGGGGATTTGCAACTTAGCGGCACTTACCAACGAAAAAATATCGGAACGTTTTTAAAATGCGTGCAAGTTCTTAAAGAAGAAGGAAGAAAGAAGAAGGAAGAAATATCCCCTTCAAATTTTGAAGGGGTGCCCGAAGGGCGGGGTAGTTTATATAAAAACATAATTCACACCGCCATCCAAAACCTTTTCAAAAACACCGGTTTTGCAGGCCGCTGGCAAATCATCTCCCAAACCCCGCTTACCATTTGCGACGTGGCGCACAACCCCGCCGGAATAGCCTTAGTGATGGCGCAATTGCAGGAGTTTCCACACCGCAACTTACACATTATCATGGGTTTTGTTAATGATAAAGATATTGATGAAATTGTACCTCTGTTGCCCAAAAATGCAACCTATTACGCCTGTCAGGCTCAAATAGAGCGTGCTATGCCTGCGGAAAAACTGTTTCAAAAATTATCTTTGGCTAACCTTAATGTTCTTAAAATCTCTAATGTCTTTAATGCCTATAATGAAGCTAAACAAAATGCCGATAAAAACGACCTCATTTTCATCGGCGGAAGTTTTTTTGTGGTGGGGGAATTTTTGAAAAAAAATGACACAAGTGGGTAATTTCTATAAAAAAGTTGCTTCTTTTTAATGAAAATGTACAAAAGGCATCTATTTTTAACACATTGATTATTAGAAAAATAGTTTATACAATCAGATTGTTGAATTGATTTTTTAATATTTTCGCGGCATATTAAATAAAGTAAAAATAGTTACAATGAGAAGTAAAAATCAATTACCCCCGGCAACATTTGAAAGTGTATGGGCGCTCTTACAAGAATCCATCAAAGATACTCAAGAAATAAAAAAAGAGAATCGAGAGATGAAAAAAGAAATGAAAAGAGAGTCGAAAGAATTTAGCAAAAGAATAGACGAAATGATTGCCGAGAGTCGTCGAGAAAGAAAAGAATTGAACCGGCAACTTGGCGGCATTTCAAATAGCAACGGCGAAATGGCGGAAGCCTATTTTTACAACGCTTTTAAGGTAAATAAACGTTTTGCCAATGAACAATATGATCATGTTCAACGACCAACAAAAATAACAAATGGTGATATTGAAGCAGAATTTGATATTGTATTATCCAATGGAAAAAGCGTTGCTATTATTGAAGTAAAATACAATGCTAAACCGGATAATATTTCTGTCAGAAGGCTGATTGATAAAGTAGAAAAATTTAAAATATTGTATCCGAATTACAAAAATCATAGCATTTATTTGGGTGTTGCTGCCATGACGTTTAGAGGCGGATTGGAAGAAAGGTTACATCGCAACGGCATCGCCACTATTCATCAAGTAGGAAAGAAAATGGTGGTGTACGACAAGGGAGTGAAGGCGTTTTAATAAAAATTTCAAGATAAATATAAAATCTCCTTCACTATTCCATCTATCGCCTCCGGTTGCGCAAACTGCTTCATTTTTAGCGCCATATCTTTCGATTTTCCAACATCTTCCATAAGATTAACCAACGTTGCGTACAATTTCTCTTTCACCTCTTTATCCGGCAAAAGAATAGCAGCTCCCGCATCGGAAAGTTGCCGTGCATTTGCAGTTTGGTGGTCTTCTGCAGCAGTGGGCAACGGAACTAAAATGGTGGGCACGCCCACTATTGTAAGCTCTGCGATGGCAAGTGCGCCGGCACGCGAAACAATGTAATCGGCAACGCTATACGCCAAATCCATGCGTTTTATAAAAGGTAAGATTTTGATATGCTGCGATTTCAATTCAGATAATGGTGCCTCGTTTGAAGTATAGAAAAGCTCGCCCGTTTGCCATAATAACTGAACATCCATTTTCTTAAAATTCTCAATATGATTTAAAACAGCTTGATTTATAGTGCGTGCGCCCTGACTTCCGCCAATAATGAGAACTGTTTTTTTGTTTTTATCCAAACCGAGAAACGAGTAAGCTTCTTCTAATTTGGGTTGAAAGTTGATGATTTCGGCACGCACAGGATTTCCTGTTTTCACAATTTTATCTTTTAGAAAAAAACGCTCCAATCCATCGTATGCGACACAAATTTTAGCTGCTTTTTTGGATAACCATTTGTTCGTTTTTCCCGGATAGGAGTTTTGTTCTTGAATGACTGTAGGAATATTCAGGTCTTGGGCGGCGCGTAATGCGGGACCGCTGGCGTAGCCTCCTACCCCAATTACCACATCGGGTTTAAATTGGCGCATCACTTGTTTGGCTTTGCGCATCGTTTTAAACAATACAAAAGGCAATTTCAAATTGCTTTTTATGCCGCTCCACGACAAATCTCTGCGAATGCCAAAAACATCTAACCCCACGATGTTGTAGCCGGCTTCGGGCACGCGGGTCATCTCCATTTTTCCGTTGGCGCCAATAAACAGGATTTCTGCATTGGGGATCTCTTTTTTCAATTGGTTGGCAATTGCCAAGGCGGGGAAGATGTGGCCGCCGGTTCCGCCGCCGGAAATGATGAAGTGGGTCATGTTACAAACTTTCTTTATTAGCAAGTTTAATATGCTTAGAAACATGAGGAGTTTTAGTGGATAGTCTATGTCTTCTTTCTTCAAAATATTTTTGCATCTCAACAAAATTCATATCTTTTATTTCGTTGCTTATTTGGTCGCGTTCTCGGCGCATAAATTCAACAGCCTTAAAACCATCATACAATGTTAATTTTCGCTCTTTCATAGTTTTTTCCATTTTTTAACTGCGGTGCAAAACTACATTTTATTTGACAATTATCACCGTTAATATACCAATTTTACTAAATCCCACTTCAAGAGATCCTCTCCTGCACCCCCTTAAACACCACAAAAAACACCGGCACAAACAACAACCCCAAAACCGTCGAAATCAAAAACCCGCCGGCAGCAGCGATGCCAATGGAGATATTTCCGGCAGCGCCGGCGCCGCTTGCCAAACACAACGGCAACATGCCAAAGATAAACGCAAAGGAGGTCATTAAGATGGGGCGGATACGTTCTTTTGCCGCTAAAACAGCCGCTTCCGGCAAACTCATGCCCTGCTTTCGCTTCAGCAAGCCGAACTCGACAATTAAGATGGCGTTTTTGGCTAACAAGCCCAGCAACATGATCATGGCTACCTGAACGTAGATGTTGGCAGGCAAGCCCACGAGGTTTATGGTTACATACACGCCGAAAATGCCGAGCAACAGCGCCAACATCACAGATATAGGAACAATGTAGCTTTCGTATAATGCTGCAAGAATGAAAAATACCAAAATAAAACTCAAAGCAAAAACAAAAAGTTGCTGTCCGCCCGATTCAATTTCATCGCGGGTCATTCCCGAATATTCATATTTAAAACCTACCGGCAATTCCTGCGCCACAATCGCCGCCGCATCCATCGCCTGGCTCGTGCTGTAGCCATCTGCCGGCGAAACGTTGATGGTCATACAAGGAAACATGTTGTAACGTTTAATCAGGTCGGAGCCAAATACGGGCTTTAAGGAGACTAATGAGTTGAGCGGCACCATTTCCCCTTGCTTGTTTCTCACATACATAATGTTCAAATCCATTACGCTTTGGCGCGAAACTGCATCGGCTTGCACCATAACGCGGTAAAACCGAGTGAACTTATTAAAGTCGCCGGCTACCCCGCCGCCAAAGTAAAACTGCATGGTATTGAACACATCCGCAGGCGAAACACCCATCATTTTGGCTTTATTCACATCCAATTCCAGCTCATATTGCGGC
Organism: Lentimicrobiaceae bacterium; assembly: GCA_009787485.1. Taxonomy (GTDB): domain Bacteria; phylum Bacteroidota; class Bacteroidia; order Bacteroidales; family WCHB1-69; genus WRNX01. The sequence goes on from WQWP01000001.1 coordinate 29,767, forward strand.
ACATTTACCGTGAAGCTGCAAAATGTTTTGGAAATCTCCGGACGTTCATTCATTTTACTCATAAACTCCTGTCCCACATTATACATATTGATAATATCGCCCGATCCGGTTTGATCCAAGAACTGCATTTCAATATCGGAAGAACTGCCGTAGCCGCTAATGGTAGGCGGCACAAAAAAGAGCACGGTGGCATCTTTGGTTACGTTAATTGCCGTTAGCACATACATCTGCATTACAATGTCTCTTAGAGAGATAGCTTCTCTTTGCGACCAATTTACCAATCTCACAAATCCCAATCCATACGAGCCGCCTACCGCACCCGACAACATTCCAACACCGCCTACGGTAACCACCAACTCTACTTCCGGTATCGTTTGCAAAAGCGTATCTAACTGTGCCAACACATTTTCCGTCCTATCCAAAGAAGTTCCTTCCGGCATGGTAATATCGAAAAATATTACGCCCTGGTCTTCTGTAGGGACGAAAGCGGTTGGGGTTGTTTTTAACAAAAAGAAGGAAAAGCCTGCAATGATAAGGAAAGCGATGAACACAAGCGTTTTGCGATTCATAAATTTTTGCAACAACCTCCCATATTTTTGCACCATCGCATTAAACCCAACATTAAACCCATCCCCCATCCTCTTCAACAAATTCCTTTTCTCCTTTTCTCCCTTCTCCTTTTCTCCATGTTTTACCTTTATCATAATCGCGCACAACGCCGGACTCAACGTCAGCGCATTAATCGCCGAAATAGACACAGCAACGGCTAACGTTACGCAAAACTGTTGGTAAAATGCGCCGGTCGCGCCGGTCATCATCACTGCCGGAAGGAAGGTGGCGATAAACACTAAGGTAATGGAAATCACTGCTCCGGTAATTTCGCCCATAGCAGATTTTGTCGCCTCTAAGGGCGAAATATTTGGGTCGGCTTCGAGTTTGGCATATACGGCTTCGACGACGACGATGGCGTCATCCACCACAATTCCAATAGAAAGCACTAAGGCGAACAGCGTAAGCATGTTAATGCTAAATCCGAAGATTTGCAAAAACATAAATGTGCCTACTAACGCCACCATTACCGAAATGGCAGGAATAATAGTAGCCCGTATGTTTTGCAGGAAAATAAACACCACCAGAAACACCAAAATAAACGCCTCAACCAATGTTTTTTTTACTTCGTGAATAGAAGCGTCTAAGAAATCCTGGCTATCTACTACTAAATCGTAGTGTACACCGGCAGGCAGATTGGCTTCGAGGTCTTTCAAAACAGCTTTAATTGCGGTGGAAATATATTGAGAATTAGATCCTTTCATTTGATACACCGCCATAACTACGGAAGGCTCGCCGTTAGTTCGCCCAATAATGTCATAGTTAAATGCGCCGAACTCGATCGTTGCCACATCTTTCAAATATAAAATCTCTCCGGTGTTGCTTACGCGAAGTACAATGTTTTCGTATTGAGACACTTCTGTTAAACGTCCTTTATATTTAATGGTAATTTGAAACGCTTCTCTGCTGTTTGCGCCAATTCTTCCGGGGGCAACCTCCAAACTTTGTTCTTTAATGGCTTGCACCACATCGGTGGGCTGCAGGTTATATACTGCTAATTTTTCCGGATGCAGCCACACCCGCATGGCGTAGTCGCGGGCGCCGAACACTGCCACATCTCCCACGCCGGCAATACGTTGCAGCTCCGGAAGGATGTAAATACGGGCATAATTTTGAATAAACGTTTCATCATACGCAGGATTGCTGCTTGCCAGCGACAACACCAGCACCATGCTGTTTTGTTTTTTGGAAGTTCTTACCCCCATCTGGTTTACCACTGCCGGCAAGCTGCTGATGGCAGACGATACGCGGTTTTGCACATTTACCGCCGCCATATCGGGGTCGGTATCCAAGGTAAAAAACACTTGGATGGTAGCGCTGCCGTCGTTGTTGGCAGAAGAAACCATGTAGGTCATGCCCTCCACGCCGTTTATTTTTTCTTCCAACGGGGCAACTACGGAGTTGAGCACCACATCGGCGTTGGCGCCCGGGTAGCTTGCCGTAACCTCTACGGTGGGCGGCGCAATATCGGGGAATTGCTGAACGGGGAGGGAGGTTAATGCCACCAACCCCAAAATCACGATGATGATGGAGATTACGGTGGAGAGGACGGGGCGGGTGATGAAGGTTTGGAGCATAGTTTTAAAAATTAGGAATTAGGAATTAAGAATTAAGAATTAGGAATTAGGGATTAGGAAACTTCGTTCATTTTTCATTGAGTCAAATTTACTGTTTTTTTATTGAAAGTACGCCGAAGTGTAAATCCTATCAACCAATCAAAATGCGACCAAGGGTTTGTATCCGGAATGAAAAAATAGTCATTCAAATTATCACCTGAATTAAACAACATACCATAACCGGGTCGCAAATCTATCTGCAAAGCAATAGGGGAATTCTTAAATACAAATTCCAAGCCCAATATAGCATTTGCTCCAAATTTTCCGTTTGGCCCCAATACTTCACAACCTAAACTTGCTCCTCCACCAATAAACCAAAATAATTCGGAGTTTTTTTTATCTTTTATCTTTTTTTGATACATCACATTGCAATTTAGTTCTACTGCAGGGTAGAGAGCGAGATAGATTATGTGTTCATCTATATATCCTCCAAGCGTTACTCGCCACAAAAGATCTGTCTGAAGAGAAAAATTGTCTTTTAAAAATGTTTTAAAAGAAGGACCCGTACCGGTACTACCGTAAGGAAGCATTCCGCCAACACTTGTTTTATAAGGTGCTTGCGCTGTAATTTCATTGCAAGGCAGGCACAATAAAATGATTGCGGTTAATAAGAGATAGAGTTTTTTCATAATTTTTTATTTTGGTTCATGATTTTGTCATATAAACTACCCCGTCTCGCTTCGCGAGACACCCCTTCAAAATTTGAAGGGGATTTTTCATCAGCTCGTCAAAAAACAGGGTTTATCTTCTTTCCATCACGTAGCTTACTAACTCCTTCCAACACAATAACATCTCCGGGTGCAAGTCCTTCCGAAATCACGTAGTTATCGCCGCTGGAGCCGGCAATGGTAATGGGTTGCGATTGTGTAACATTTTGGCTGTTAACCGTAACCACCATCGTTTTGTCTAATAATTGGTAGGTTGCCGATTTGGGGACGAATATAGCGGCCGGTACTTCAAAAGGGATAATCAGCGTGCCGCTGGAGCCTGTGGTCAGCTCACGTTTCGGGTTGGGGAAAACGGCTTTCAACAGCACGGTGCCGGTGGTGGGGTTTACAATTCCGCTGGCAATGTCAAGTTCGCCAAATTCGCTGTATATGGCGCCATTGGCTAAGCGCAGCTGTGCCTTTGGAACGTAGGCAGGGCGCTCGTTGGGATTCAATAGTTTTTCGCTTATGGAGAAATAGGCAAACATGTCTCCATCTGCGGAAATGGTGGTCAGCGGCGATTGCGACATCACTTGCACCAAAGCGCCTTCGCGGATGTTAATGGCGCTTGCCGAGCCCGAAATGGGCGCCGTAATTTGGGTATAACTTAAATTGATTTTGGCTTGCTCTAATGCCGCCCGCGCTTGCTCTACGCCGGCCTGCGCCGCCTTCAAATTCATTAACGCACTCTTCAATTCATACTCGCTTACAATATCTTTTTCTACCAACGGCCTTACTTTTTGCACCTCATATTCGGCATTCGCCAATTTTGCCTCCGCAGCATTGAGGTTAGCCTGACCGGAATAAACTTGCTGCTGATAAACATCAGGGTTAATTTGAAACAAGAGCTCGCCTTTTTTTACACGGGCGCCTTCATTAATAAGCACTCTCTCCAAAACGCCTTCCACACGCGGACGAATTTCGATAACCTGCCGGCTCTGCAATTGCGTGGGATACTCCACCAAAATTACACCACTCGACAATGCTAATTGCATTGCTTTGTAATTTGGAATCTGAGTCTCAGTCACTTTTGGCTTGCAAGCAGAAAAGAGAATGATCAGGATAATTAAAAAATAAAATCTATTCATTGTTTGTTAATTTTATTGCATTTTAAAATATTGGGCGAAATTATATGAATTTCCTTTTCATCAAATATTTTATTTACTTCGCCGATAATTTTAAAAAACTCATTCAAAATGAAAAAAATCCTCGGAATCGGTAACGCCTTAGTAGATGTGCTCGTTGAAATAAAAGACGAGTCCTTGTTCAAAAAATTCGGTTTAAAAAAAGGAGGCATGGAAATGATTAGCGCCGACTTAAAAAACGAAATTCATAGAGAGATTCATGGGTTGCAACAAACCGTTGCCTCCGGAGGCTCCACCTCAAACACCATTTACGGATTGGCGCAATTGGGCGCTCCGGTGGGTTACATTGGAAAAATTGGAGAAGATGATATGGGGTACTTTTTCAAAAAAGATATGGAGGAAGCAGGTGTAACAACGCATCTTATTCATTCTAAAATAGATACAGGAATTGCAACCACCTTCATTACCAAAGGTGGAGAGCGTACTTTTGCCACTTACCTCGGCGCTGCGGCAACCCAAACCCCTGAAGATCTGCACGAACGCATATTCTCTTTGTACGACCTCATCCATGTGGAAGGCTATCTGATTTTTAACAGAGATTTGATTTTAAACATCTGCAAGCTGGCAAAAAAATGCGGATTGCAAATTTCAATGGACATGGCAAGCTACAACTTGGTAGAAGCAATGCACCCTTTGGTAGAGGAACTGCTTCGCGACTACGTGGACATTATCTTTGCCAACGAAGAAGAAGCCTTCGCCTTTACCGGAAAGAAAGAGCACGAAGCTTTAGAAGTTTTATCCGGCTACTGTCCGGTTGCCGTAGTAAAGTTAGGCGCAGAAGGCTCCTTAGCGCGCGTACACGGAGAAACCACAGTAATTCCCGCCATCAAAGCGCACCCTAAAGACACCACCGGCGCCGGCGACATCTACGCCGCCGGTTTCCTCTACGGCCTCATCAACAACTACCCCATCGCCAACGCCGGCGCCTTAGCCTCAAAACTAAGCGCAAAGTGCATAGAGGCGATTGGGGCAAGGATTGGGGGGTAAACTTAAGGGAGAAAGGAGAAAGGAGAAGGGAGAAACGAGAAGGAAGAAAAGAGAAGGGAGAAGGGAGAAGGGAGAAACGAGAAGGAAGAAAAGAGAAGGGAGAAGGGAGAAGGGAGAAACGAGAAGGAAGAAAAGAGAAGGGAGAAGGAAGACGGAAGAAAAGAGAAGGGAGAAGGAAGACGGAAGAATATCCCCTTCAAATTTTGAAGGGGTGTCTCGCAAAGCGAGACGGGGTAGTTTATATAAATATCACTTCCCAAACCTCCCCACTATAAACCCCTCCAAATCCAACAACACACTCCCCATAAAAAACCGCACACTCTCATCAGCCACCCTGTAAACAACCAACCCCAACGATTCCAAATACGCACTCCGTTTCTCATCATATTCTTCCTGATATTTATGAATACCCCCATCAATTTCAATGACCAGCCCTAAACTCTCTACATAAAAATCAACAATATAATTCCCAATAACTCTTTGTCTATCAAAATCAATTCCATAGAACTTCTTTTTATTGACGTGCATCCAAAACATAACTTCTGAAAAAGTGGAGTTGCTCCTTAATTTTCGCGCTCGGTATTTTAGAGATTCGTTATATGGTAAGGAGTGGATGTAGCGGGTAGGGATTTGGAGGTCTTTGATTTTGATGTGTTTGGTGGTTTTCATGAGTTGATTTTTTTAAAAATTCTACTTTCTTTTTAGTTTTTAATTTTCATATAAACTACCCCGCCCTGCGGGCACCCCTTCAAAATTTGAAGGGGATGTTTGGGTTGTCCTATACCGAGATATAGGACAGAAATTTAGTTGGTTACAGGCTTTGTTGATGTAAATAAAGGGATCTGATTTTTCTGCGTAAATTTCGCGGCGAAGATATATAATGGAAAGGCGTTTGTCAAGAGGGGATGTTATTTTTTACTAAGTCTTTTTACAACACTATCATTTTTTTTGTTAATTAGCACCCAAATTTAAAACAGCAATTTCTATGAAAAAACTTGAATTAAAATCAAGAAGATTGTTAAGAACAATTTTCGGCTGTATTAGCTTTACTGCGGTGGCTTTTGTTTTTCAGGCGTGCTATGGTACACCCCAAGATATGGACTTCCTTGATGTAAGAATTACCGGTACAGTGAAGTCTAAAACTACAGATCTGCCTATCGAAGGGATAAAAGTTAGCATTAAGGACTTACCATACGATTATGGACTTACTGATACAACGGGCGTTTTTGACTTTTATGCATATCTTCCGAATTATGTGCATCGGGTCAATGACAGTGTGGTTTACAAACCCGACAGCTTAAAAATTCAATTTCTTGATATTGATGGTATCGAAAATGGCAGTTTTAATGATACAACAATCTACGTTCCCACATATAGGAAGAGGATAGAAATTCATGTAGCATTAGAGGAAAAATGACAAACCTCCTCCACACCATCTTCCGCAAAAACGAAACAAAACTCCACATCCTCAACTACCTATTTTGGGAATGCACCTGGCGTTGCAACCTGAAATGCCACCACTGCGGCTCCGATTGCAAGAGCAGCAGCACTCATCCCGATATGCCGTTTGAAGATTTCCTCAACGCCATTCAACCGCTTAAAAAAGAATACCCCAAAAATTCCATAACCGTTGCCATCATGGGTGGCGAGCCCCTGCTTCGTTCGGATTTGGCCGAGTGCGGCAAACAACTGCGCGAGCACGGCTTCCGATGGGGCATCGTTACAAACGGCTATGCCTACGACGAAGCGATGCACTCCAAACTGATTTCGGCAGGAATGGGCAGCATCACTGTCAGTTTAGACGGTTTGGAAGAAAATCATAATTGGCTAAGAAACAATCCGAAAAGTTTTGAACGCGCCGTGAAAGCGTTAGAGCTGATTATCTCTTACCCTCGTTTGAATTATGATGTTGTAACCTGCGTTCATCAAAAAAACATCGCAGAACTGCCTGATTTAAAAGAATTTCTAATTTCCAAAAACATAAAAAACTGGCGCATTTTTACCATTGCGCCCATTGGCAGAGCCGCTGAAAATCAAGAAATGCTACTCTCAAACGAGCAAACGCGGCAACTCATGAGTTTTATTGCAGCATCTCGCCAAAACGATCCCCGAATAAACCTCTATTTCAGCTGCGAAAGTTATGTTGGAGCGTATGAAAAAAAGGTGCGCGACAGTTACTTCTTCTGCCGTGCAGGCATCAACATCGGCTCAGTGCTGATTGACGGCGCTATCTCCGCCTGCCCAAATATTGATAGAAGTTTTGCTCAAGGCAACATTTACAACGACAACCTTTTAGAAACATGGAAAAATCGTTTTGAAATTATGCGTAACCGAAACTGGTGTAAAACAGGCATTTGCAAAAACTGCAAAGATTTTAAACGTTGCAACGGCGGCGCCATGCACCTTTGGAATGAAAGACAAGATGGCATCATGGCTTGTATTGCAGAAAAATTAAAATTTTAATATGTTTTTCAAAAAAATATCGTTATATTCATTATTTATGAATTTTAACCTAATGAATACCCAACCTCACCATCCAAAATTCTCAATTCTCAATTCTCAATTCTCAATTCTCATTCTCCTTTTCTCCCTTCTCCTTGCTCCTTTTACCTCTGTTTACGCCCAAAAAAAACAAAAAAAAGAAAAATCCACTAAACAAACCGAGCTTGTAATCAACGAGCGCAAGCAATCTATTGTTTTTGCCGATGGGCTTCGCGAGTTTTATTCGCAAAATTATTCTGCAGCAAAAAAATCGTTTCAGGAAGTATTGAAACAAAATCCTAAAAATCATGCGGCTCATTATCTGCTGCATAAAATAGCGGTGGAGCAACAAGATTACCTGTTGGCTTCCCATTATTTAAAGGAAGCGATAAAATTGGATAAAAAAAATGAATGGTATCAGATTGATTTAGCGGGAGTTCACGAAAAATTGGGCGATTATGTAAGCGCTGCAAAAATTTGGGAAGAAATATGTAAAGTGAAATATAATAATGAATATTATTTAATATCGTTGGCAAACAGCTATTTACATTTAGGAAGATTGCACGATGTCATCAAAGTATATGATCGAATAGAGAATCTCTTGGGAAAAAATGACGGTCTCACCGAAACCAAAAAAAATATATGGCTCTATTTAAACGATGTAAAAAACGCCGTGCGGGAATATGAAAAATTGATGGCGCTTTATCCTCATGAAATTGGATATTACATTATTGCCGGCGAAATTTACTTGTCGAACAACATGCCGGACAAAGCGTTTCCTTTCTTTCAGCAAGCCATGCAGATAGATGCAGAAGATCCTGATTTGAACTTGGCATTGGCAAACTATTACGAGCGCGTTAAAAAACCGGAGGAAAGTTTTGAGGCATTATTAAAGGCTATTTCGAGCAAGGAGTTAGAGATTGAAGAAAAAATTCCTACACTGAAAACCTATTTAGCCAACGCTTTTCGTTTGCAAGTTCCCGACATATTGGAAAAAACTGAAAAATTAGCCCAAGCGGTTACCATAGCGCATCCTTTCGATTTGGAAGGTTGGGCATCTTTAGCCAAACTCAGCTCGCTAAAAAAACAATATCAGGAAGCTAAGTTGCTCTACGAAAAATGTATAGCGTTAGATGAAGCACAATTTTCCATTTGGGAAGATTATTTTTATGTGTTGGCAAAATTGGAAGATTATCAAACCATTATCGCCAATGAGAAATTAGTAGAAGAATATTTTCCTACCAATGCCACCATTCAATACAGTTTGGCGCTGGCTTTATACAAAGAAAAACAGTTCGAGAGCGCTTTAAAGGCTGCCAAACGCGCATTAGCATTCACTTTTGAAAATAGTTTCGTAGCAGATTTGAATCTATTACTTGGCGACATCGCGATTGAATTGGAGCAAAAAGAGGAAGCGGTAAAATATTGGAAAACAGCGCAACGCCGCGGGATTAACACCCCTGAGCTGCAAAACAAAATAGAAACCAATCAATAACCGTTGGCTAAAGCCAACGGCAATATCTTATGAAACGCCTCTTTATTGCCATAGACACTGAGTTGTCGAGCGAATTTCAGGCATTAACCCAACAACTGCAACACGAGTTAAGAAACGACGATATTGTGTGGGTAAAAAGCCACTTACAACACCTTACCTTGCGTTTTCTCGGCGAAACCCCCGAAGCCAAAATCGAGCCCATTGCGGACGCTTTGGTTGCCATAGCAAATATAACATCACCCTTTGAATTACAGTTAGATAAAATGGGCGTTTTTGGCAGTAAATATGCGCCTTCCGTTTTGTGGTACGGTTTTTCCGAATTTTCATTATTCAAAAATCTGTTTGAAAACTTGGAAAAAGAGCTGTTTCAAATCGGATTTCAGGAAAACTATGGAAATTTCGTGCCTCATATCACAGTAGGAAGAATAAAAAAAGTGGATAGCAAGAAGCGTTTTTGGGAAACGATTGAAAAGCGGCAGCCGCATTTCTCGCAAACCGTGCCCGTTCAGCGGCTTAAGCTGATGCAGAGCAAACTTACGAATGAAGGACCTGTGTATAGGACGTTATTTGAGTTTGAATTAAAAAACATTTAATATCTTTGCCCCCAAAATCATAGGAGGTGCCGAAAATCCTTTAAAGAGTAAGCGTAATTATTTAATATTTAAACTTATGAAAAAAATATTTGTACTATTAATAGCAGTAGCGTTCTGTTTTGGCGTCATGTCCTGTGTAAGAGACTGCAAATGTATCGGAACTTATAAGGTAGTAAAAGATGATAAGGTTATAGATGAGGACATTATTAATCAAACGGTACAATTGACCAAATCTGACTGCGCAAAATACGAATATAAACCTGTTGATCCTGATCCTGAAGTACAGGTAATCACAGATATTACCTGCACATCTGAATAAAAAAATATTCAAACGAATAGAAAATAAAATTATAGCCCGTGCTCAATTTTTCAATAATCATTACTGTTTATAACACGCCAGATGAGGTTAATGAATTTCTAAATAGCCTGACCATGCAAACTGACCCGAATTTTGAGGTCATTGTAGTGGAAGACAGCTTAAAAGCTCCGTGTAAAGAGGTTTGCGAACAATATTCAGATAGATTAGAGATACATTACTATTTCGTTCCCCCATCGGGGCGCAGCGAAAAACGAAATTTTGCCATGCAGCAGGCACACGGAGATTATTTTATTATTTTTGATACGGATTGCATTATTCCTCCCCATTATATTGAGATTGTGCGAAGAAGATTGACCTCCAACTATGTAGGTTGCTACGGAGGGCCTGACAGTGCAGACAAATCATTCACCGATACGCAAAAAGCTATTAATTTTACTATGACCTCTACGATGACTACCGGAGGAATCAGAGGTGGCGCCATCAAACCTGAAAAGTTTTTCCCGCGTTCCTTCAATATGGGATTATCTAAGCAAGTGTTTGAAACAGTAGGAGGTTTCAGAAATGTAATCGGAGAAGATACGGATTTAAGCATCCGCATCAAAAATGCAGGATTTCGCGTAATGCTTTTAAAAGAAGCGGTGGTTTTTCATAAACGAAAAATAGATTTTAAAAAGTTCTTTAAACAGGTAACTACCTTTGGCAAAGCAAGAATGATATTGGCAAGACTACATCCGGGCTCGTTAAAACTGATACACCTTTTCCCTGCTTGTTTTCTATTGGGCAATGTGGCATTAGTTTTATTAAGTTTGATTTTTCTTAACTTTTGGCTTTTATTACCAATCGGAATATTTGTCTTAGCTATATTTATTGAATCTTTATTCAAAAACGGGAAAATGAATATTGCATTGATGGCAATTGCAGCCTGTTATATTCAATTATTCGGCTATGGCTTCGGATTCCTTTCGGAATGGATTACCAAAAAGGCTTCTAAATCAACACAGGAAGAGTTGTACAAATAAATTATTCGTGTATTTTTTTATACATTTCAAGACCATCTTCCAAAGAAATTTCAGTTTTCCAATTCAATAACTCCATATTATTGTTCACCGGAGCTACTGCATACATGGTATCTAACGGACGATACGAAATTCCGCCCCAATTTGCGTTGCAACTTTTTCCGAATATCTTTTCCATCATTTTTGCTAAATCTCTAACCGAAGTGCCTGTTCCTGTACCGATATGAAACTCCTCCCCTATCGGAAATTGAAGAAATTGATCAAACTTTTTGATAATTAAAAGAAAGAATGAAGCTATATCTTTAACATGAGTAAAATCTAATATCTGTTCTCCTTTCGACATTTTCACAGGCTGTTCGGCATCCAAAGATTCCCGGATATAATCAATAATTTTCTTAGCAGTATCTTTTCCTCCATAAAGAGAATAAGGAACTAAGTGAACCGCCTTAAAGTCCGATAAGTTAGCATAATATTCTACAAAGCAACGAAATGCGGATTTTGTAGCAGAATAAAGATAACTATTGCTAATTTTTTGTGTACCTTGATTATACTCGGCAAACGTGCCTATATTCACAAAAAGTTGCAAATTGTTACAAAAAGAAAGGTGATGCAGCAATTTTACACCAAATTCTATATTGGCTTCCAACATCGGATGAATAATCTCCTCATCATTTCTGCTGGTGGAAAGCGTTGCCAAATGATATACCAAATTAGGGTTAAAATATTGAATAAGAGGCAATTCTTGTATCGAAATATGTTTACATTGAGAATATGGAAACAATCCGCTTGCTTCTTCCACAGAAAGATTTACCGTCATGATTTCAACCTCCGGAAAAGTTTGAATAAGTTCTGGAATAAAATTTTGTCCCACATATCCGGTGGCTCCGGTGATTACTATTTTCATCTCGCTTAGTTTCTAAATTTATATGCGCCAAAAAGGGGTAAGTCTTTATCTTTTTCCGATAAAATGGGATGTACAATTTCCCAATCAAATCCAAAACTATCGTATCTGATGCCTACATCATCTTTCGGAACGTGTAATTGTGTGGCCATATACATTACGATAGAATTATCAGTTAGTACTCTATATCCATGGGCGCAACCAATTGGAATATAGAGCGCTTTCGGTGATTTTTCATCCAAAATAGTATCAAAATATTTTCCATAGGTGGGCGATTTTTCCCTGATATCCAAAACAACGTCATGCACTTTTCCTTGAATAATTGAAACAATTTTTTCGCAGGCATACTCGCCAACCTGCAAGTGCATTGCCCGTATCACATCTTTTTTCGATTTGGTGAACCATGTTTCCTTAATGTCAATATTTATTTTTTCGGGTAAATTATGCTGGTAATTTTCTGCATTGAAAGGCTTAAACAACTCGCCTCTAAGATCATGGAAAGGATTCAGTGCAATTGTATAAACTCCTTCTATCGGTGTGGATTCAAAAATCATAAGCCATATATTGTTGTATCTGTTTCAAACAGAGTTGATAAACATTTTGATTTTGATAGTTTCGATACCAGTCAACGGTCATTTTCACCGTTTCATCAATATTCATTCTTGGTTGCCAACCCAACTCAGATTTTGCTTTATGTATATTCAGCATCAACAAATTGGCTTCATGGAAGTCGTGAGGATTTGAAATATCTCTCAACACTCCTTTTCCGTAATATTGTATGACTTTAGAGGCAACAAACCACACATTTTCAATAGATTTCATCTCTGGCCCGAAGTTCCATCCTTCACAATATTGAGCAGGTTCTTCCCACATTCTTTTCGCCAGCAACAAATATCCGTTCAAAGGTTCTAAAACGTGCTGCCATGGGCGAATAGCTTTTGGATTTCTGATAAGAATCGCTTCATCTGCTTCTAATGCGCGGATACAGTCGGGAAGGATCCGGTCGGCTGTCCAGTCGCCGCCCCCGATTACGTTTCCGGCTCTTGCGCTGGCAATTGACTTACCATGTTTTGCATAATCTTTCGGATGCATGAACGAGCGTCTCCACGAAGATATGGCTAATTCTGCCGCTCCTTTAGAAGACGAGTAGGGGTCGTAGCCGCCCATCCGGTCATTTTCGCAATACCCCACAGTTTGCTCTTTATTTTCATAGCATTTATCGGTAGTAATCATAACAACCACTTTCGCCGAGGCGCATCTCCTGAAAGATTCCATCACATGAATACTTCCCATGACGTTTGTTTGATAGGTTTCAACAGGCTCTTGATACGACAGCCGCACTAATGGTTGAGCCGCCAAATGAAAAATAATGTCAGGTTGCACTTGTTGAATTACCTCATCTAAACATTTTGCGTCTCTAATATCTCCTCTAATATCTTTTATTTTTGAAGAAAGCTCCGACAAAACAAAGTTATCTCTATTCGTGTATGGATCTAAAGCAAAGCCTGTTACTTCCGCGCCCAACTCGTGCAGCCAAAGCGACAACCATGAGCCTTTGAATCCAGTGTGTCCTGTAACCAAAACCTTTTTACCTTTATAAAAATGATTGAATAGATCCATATTATTTGTCATAGTTTGAATAGATTACTTCCAAATTTTCCAGGGTGCTTTCCCTTGGCTCCACAATTCGTTAAGTTCGGCGTTGTCTCGCAATGTATCCATAGGTTTCCAAAAACCAAAATGTTTATATGCATGTATTTGTCTGTCTTTCATCAGGCGGTCCATCGGCTCGCGTTCCAGCATTTCGTGGTCTCCTTCTAAATAATCAAACAGCTGAGGCTCACATACAAAGAAACCTGCATTGATCCATGAAGCGCTTTCGGCAGGTTTTTCAGTAAAAGACTCTACTATATCTTGTTGATCAATATTGAGCACCCCAAGGCGAATGGTGTGCTGGTAAGCCGTCATAGTTAATATTTTTCCCGATTTTTTGTGTTTTTCAATCGTTTCGAGAATATCTACATCTGCTACGCCATCGCCGTAAGTGAGTAGAAAGGTTTCGTTTCCAACATATTGCTGTATGCGTTTAATACGTCCGCCGGTCATCGTTTCCAAACCGGTGTCCACCATCGTTACTTTCCAATTCTCAGAGTGGTTATTCAAAATTTGCACACTGTTATCCGATAAATTCACCGTCATATCGCAATTATGTCGAAAATAATTGGCAAAATATTCTTTAATCATATATTGTTTATAGCCGCAACAGACGACAAACTCATTGATACCGTGCATGCTATAAATTTTCATGATATGCCATAAAATCGGTTTGCCTCCAATTTCCACCATGGGTTTTGGGATCATTGCCGTGGATTCACTCATTCGAGTTCCTAATCCACCGGCTAAAATCACTGCTTTCATACAAGTTTAATTTGATGCGCGAAAATACAAGTTTTTCAATATTTTCGCAACGTTAAAACATCACTAAAAAATTCTATCTGATTCCGTACATGAAAAAGAAAAAAAAATCGCCCTTTTCTTTCAAAAAATTTCTGATTATTCTCTTATTTCTTGCGAATTGTGTAGCGGCGTTAGGATTACTCCTTGCATTTTTAGCACAAATTCTACCTCCTACAGGATATAGCATCATTGCATTTTGCGGCTTAGGTTTTATATACATTTTAATTATTAATGCACTTTTTGTAGTTCTGTGGATTCCCATAAGATACCCGCTCGCTTTACTTTCTCTTTCATTAATTTTGTTAAATGTGGGCACTGTTGATAAACATTTTCAGCTTAAAGGGGCAGAAAAACCGCCCAGATGTGTCAATTGTGTCAAAGTAATGAGTTATAATGTAAAATTGTTCGGGTTATACGATACCGAAAATAAAAAATTGCGCGAACGAAGAAAAAACGAAATTCTAAGTTTTATCAATGAAGAACAACCAGACATCGTGTGTTTTCAAGAATATTTTTACGATAAATCGAAAAAATTAAACTTTAACACCACCGATACGTTGCTTTCCATTTTAAAATTGAAAGATAAAAATCATCATTTTGAGTATTTTACTGCAAGTAGAAATGATGAGTTTTTTTATGGATTGGCAACATTTTCCAAACACAAAATTGTAGGAAAAGGCACGGTAGAAATGCCCGACAGTACTGTAATTGCCACTTATATCGAATTTAAGCATAAAAACGACACCGTTCGTGTTTATAATTGCCATTTAGCTTCCATTCATTTTGAAGATGAAGATTATGAGATTGGTAAACAATTGATTATTAATCGTATGAATGACCCGAAATGGCAGAAAAAAGTAAATATTTTGTACGAAAAATTAAGACTTGCTTATGAGATTAGAAAAGATCAGGCAAAAGTATTCAAAAAACATCTTAAAAGTTGCCCACATTATGTGATCGTTTGCGGAGATTTGAACGACTCGCCGGCTTCCTTTGCCTATAACAAAGTAGCCGGCAGTTTAAAAGATTCTTTCAGAGAAAGCGGCAAGGGAATGGGCAGAACTTATTCGGGAGAAACTTTTCCCAATTTCAGAATTGATTACATTTTGCATGACAAAGCTTATAAATCTTACGGACACACGGTTTGCACAGATATTTCAATATCAGACCACTACCCTATTTATACGTGGATATCGTTATTGCGGAATTAATTTTAAACAATAAACCTTTATATTATGAAAAAAAACGCTCTTTATTTTAGTTTTCTGCTACTATTAACAACATTATTGCTTTTTTCATGCAAAAAAAGCGGTATAAGAGGAATAAAAATAGATAATTTTTCCAGCGGCAAAGCAGGCGAGGTCATTTTGGTGTTAGACAAAAAATACGCCTCAGAATCTGTATTGAGTTATATTGAAGAAGTGCTTGGCCAGCCACAACCTGCACTCAATCAAATTGAACCCATGTTTGATGTGCTACGTTTTGATAATAAAGAGTTCTCATCTCATTTTCAACGCCACAGAGGCATCGTTCAATTTGATATAAATCCAAAATTTGCTTCCAATACATTTAATATGGAAGAAAATGTATGGGCAAGACCACAAGTGCATATCCATTTGAGAGGCAATAATGTGGATAGTTTGTTGGCGCTCTTTAAACAAAACGAAAATGAAATTATTGAAGCGCTTTATACTAACGACTTAAAAAGAGTTCAGTATTTTATTGCCACCAGAAATGATGCCTATATTGAGAAAAAAATAAAAGAAAAATTCGGCATTCAGGTTACGATTCCCAATACTTACAGCATAGCTCGTGAAGAGGAAGATTTTATGTGGCTTCGTTTTCGTACCATACGCAACGACCGGTTTATTATCATTTATAAAACCCCCGGCAACGATTTATCAAGACGAGGTCTGATTGATGCCCGCAATGAAAAAACCAAAGCCTTTATTCCTGGGGCTGTACTGGGCGCGTATCCAATTGTTGCTGAGGTATATCAATTTCCATTATACAATAAAAATGTAACGATTGGAACGATCGCCGGCGCTGAATTAAGAGGGCTTTGGGAAAGTGTGAATGATAAAATGGGCGGGCCTTTTTACCACTTCTCTTTTTTGGATAAAGCTAATGAAAATGTAATTTCTGTAGATGGTTTCGTCTATGCTCCTGAAGAAGACAAACGCGATTATCTGCGTGAAATAGAAGCAATTGTAAAAACGGTAAAGTTTTAATATTTTACCAATTTCAAGCATTCGCTCAAAATTCTACAAAAATATATCCCATTCGGTTGGTCAGATATATCAATCAATGAATTTTCCAAATTTCCGGTTTTTATTACTTGACCAAAAGCATTATAAATAACGTAACCGGTATTATAAAAATCAATAATATCACGATTAATAATCTGAAATTGCCCTTGGTTTGGGTTGGGCGCAATGAAAAATCTGTTACTTTTTTTTTCCGGCGTATGGATAGAATTGCCATCAATGGAAACGCCACGTAACGTAATGTTATCGAAGCGATTATTGCCGGTTGGACCGGTAGCGCCGTCTAACGTTAAACGTAAAAAAACTTCATATTGGTCGTTCAAATCATCTATATTTCTCAAATCTAAAGTGGTCAACACAAAATCTCCGGCTATAAGTGGGCAAGTAGCAGTACTTTCAATCAGCATGTAATTTTCACCATCTAAACTCCACTCCCATTCGTGCGAGTTAAATCCGGTAGCCGTTCTTTGTACTGCCATACTGAGAGCCAAATTAAAATATCCTTTTGTAGGAAATTTGAGAACCACCGATTTTCCGTTTGCAGTGGTATTGGCAAAAGCAATGGCTCTTCCTGCTCTGGGGTTGGGGCGCGGATCTCCCACTACGGTGCCGTTAAAAGCATCTAACTCAGTAGCATTGCCTGGGGCGGATAAAAGCACACTCGATTGATAAGTACCATCACAAAACAAAACAGCTTCGGAAACCGTATCCAACAACAAATGGTAATCGGCAGCTATTCTGTTCGGTGTATTCGGTTTGGAGGGCAAATTGTCGAAAGTCCAAGCCAGCAGCGGTATTTGCTCCACTTTGTAAGGATATAAAAACGAAATCACGGTATCCTTTATAAAAGCCATGTTTTGCGCCAATACATGCCGGATAGACAAATTGTAAGTTACATTTTGAGAGAATAAACCGCCGAGATGCAACACTAATGTGTCGTTTAAATAATGCAGCGAAGTAACCGATACTGTTTCGCCGATGTAATAATTTCGTGGATTTTCAGCGGTCCATCCTACCATTGGCTGGGTAAAGGTCATTTTTAAAGTTCGATTATCCGTAAGTGCAAACCACTTAATTTTAGGGTTTTCGGGAAGCGCTTCCGGAGTAATTTGCAGAGGGTTTATAGAATCGCCGCCCCAAATTTTAGACACCCATTCCGGATGATCTATAAAAGGGTTTCTGTTTTTCTGTATCGCATAAATGGCATTATTCCGGTCTATCTCTTTTTGACTTACCGGGTCTAACTGATGCCATTCCATGAACATATTCAACGCCCAAGGTTGCAATTGCGATTTGAAAGTCATGGGAGATTCCGCTTGAAAACCGCCATCTTCAAACATGTAACGTGCTGCCATGTAGAAAAATGAGCGGGCAAGATCGCCTTTATACTCATCTATCGGCTCATAACAAGTAACACTCGGAGCGCCGGGATAAGTATTGATTCCCATTTTTGAGCCATTTTTAAAAGTGAGGGAAGGATTATCTATTTGTCCGTATGGATTATTGCTCCTTTTGGTATTTATCCATCCATCAACAGGATAGAGGTGGAAAATATCGGTATAGGGCGCCGCTTGCCCGCCTCCAAACCAGCTTTGGCAAAACGAATGCTCGCGTGTGTAACATTTCCCTTCTTCGTTGCCGATATTTATACATTGGTCTGTTCTAAATATAAACTCATACGCCGGCGTTCCTTGCGGATTATCGGAATAAATATCCCAAATTGTTCCATTTGGTTTTAAATCAGTAAATTGATAATATATCCAAACCTCCGCGTAGGTAACACTTCTGTGATTGTTTATAATTTGATTTAATGCAATTTGAAGTTCCTTCCCTTTTTTCCCATTCACCGTATTGTAGTACCCTGAAGGAATTTGTGCATAAATTTGTACAAAAAGTGCAAGAAAAAAGCAGAAAAGTGTAAAAATGTGTTTTCTCATGATAAAAAGTATGCGCGAATAAACATAAAATTTTGCTACTTCTGCATAGATGGATAAAATTATCAAGGCAAACGCATTAATTTTTTTCTACTATTTTCGCGGCAATTTTTAACAAACACATTTTATTTTGAAATGATGGAAAAAGAACTGACCGTAGGCACAAGAGTAAGCCATGAAAAATATGGCGAAGGCATCATCAGCAAGAATAATACAATGACTTATAAGGTTATTTTTGTAAGAGGAGGCGAAATAGAGTTTTCTAAAATGGGCGCAAAGTTTGAGGTGGTGGAAGAAAATCCGCAAGAGGATGACGGAAACCCCAAAATCAATATGAAAGAGGTAGAAATGATGTTGAAATATGTGTTAGACAAATTTAACGGATTGCATTACAAAATAGACTTAGGGAAAAAGTGGGATAACGGCATCATGATTCTGCAACCCGGCAACAAAGATTTGAAACCCAAAGAGATTCCTATAGACACTTTCTTTCACAAAATTGTGATGTTGCGCGACAGGCTCAGGGTGCTCGAGCAAAACATTAACAGTCACGCCGGTTTGAGCGATGAGGAAAAAGTAAATCTGCAACAATATATTACCCGTTGCTACGGAAGTTTAACTACATTTAATATCCTTTTTGATGATAAAGAGGATTTTTTTGTGGGCAGTAAAAGCTAAATAATTATTTATAAACATAAAACATTTATGAAAAGAGATTCTCAAGTTTTTGAATTAATTCAGGAAGAACGCAATCGCCAAACACATGGCATTGAGCTGATTGCATCTGAAAATTTTGTAAGCGACCAGGTAATGGAAGCGCAAGGCTCGATATTAACCAATAAATATGCCGAAGGGTATCCGGGAAAAAGGTATTACGGCGGCTGTCAGGTGGTAGATAAAACTGAGCAGCTTGCCATTGACCGCGCCAAAGCGTTGTTTGGTGCGGAATGGGCAAACGTGCAGCCGCACTCCGGCGCACAAGCCAACATGGCGGTATTGCTCACTTGCCTCAAACCCGGCGATACGTTTATGGGGTTGGATTTGTCGCACGGCGGACATTTATCGCACGGCTCGCCCGTAAACTCATCGGGCATTTTATACAAAGCAGTGGCTTATTGTGTAGAAGAAGAAACCGGCATGATTAATTATGATAAAATGGAGGAGGTGGCGCTTCGCGAACGTCCGAAGTTGATTATTGGCGGCGCTTCGGCTTACTCCCGCGATTGGGATTGGCAACGGATGCGCGAAATTGCCGACAAAATCGGCGCCATCCTCATGGGCGATATTTCGCATCCTGCCGGCTTGATTGCCAAGGGCTTGCTGAACAATCCGGTGCCTTACTGCCACATTATCACTACCACTACGCACAAAACGTTGCGGGGACCGCGCGGAGGGCTCATTCTCATGGGTAAAGATTTTCCAAACCCGTGGGGGTTAACTACGCCCAAAGGGGAAATTAAAATGATGTCGCAATTGTTAGATTCTGCTGTTTTCCCGGGCATACAGGGCGGCCCGCTTGAGCATGTGATTGCGGCAAAAGCCGTAGCTTTCGGGGAAGCACTATCCGATTCTTATCTGGAATATATTAAACAAGTGGCGAAAAACGCACAAGCCATGTCGAAAGCATTTACCGACAGAGGGTACAAAGTAATTAGCGGCGGCACCGATAATCACTTAATGTTAATAGATTTACGTTCAAAATTTCCGGAAATTACAGGAAAGCAAGTAGAGAACACCTTAGTATTGGCAGACATCACTATTAATAAGAACATGGTGCCTTTTGATAGCCGCACGCCGTTTAGCACTTCGGGAATTAGAGTAGGCACGCCGGCGATAACCTCGCGCGGGCTGAAAGAGCACGAAATGGAAGCTGTTGTGGAGTTGATAGATGAAGTGATTTCCAATATTAATAATGAAGAATTGATTGCAAAAGTTGCTGAAAAGGTAAAGGCGATGATGGCGCACAGGCCGTTGTTTGCCTGGTAGGTTTTTCTCGCAAAGGCGCAGAGGCGCAAAGAAAAAAAACTTTGCGCCTCTGCGCCTTTGCGAGATACTATACGAAAATTACGGATCAACCGTTTGTAAGCGTATGAAATCATTACTCCACGTTAAACCCACGCTTTTAAAGCCCGCTATGGGCAGAATTTTAATTTCCGTTCCCTACTATAACGACCCGTTTTTTAATCGCAGCGTGGTCTTACTCATTGAAAAAGATGAGGAAAATTGTGTAGGTTTAATTATCAATCAGGAGTTAAGCTGCACAGTTCGGCAAGCCGTGTCGGGGGTAAAAATAGATATGCCCGTATTTGCCGGCGGTCCCATCATGTACCATACCGCTTTTGCGTTGCATAATTTTGAAAACTGCAAAGAATCGGAAGAAATTTTGCCGCATGTTTATACCGGATACGACAATATCTTGCTGGCAATTTTTGAATATAACGCCATTCCCAAAATGGATTTCAAGTTCTTCATCGGTTACTCAGGGTGGTCGCCCGGGCAATTGGAAGATGAGATTAGCAAGAAAATGTGGGTTGTAGGAGAAGGCAACGAGGAGCTTGTTTTAAAGACGCCCACTTCAAAGGTTTGGGAGCGCGCTGTGCAAGGTCTTGGGAAGGAGTATGCGCATTGGTTGGATGTGCCGAAGAATATTCATGATAATTAGCACACAGATTTGAGTGGTTAAAGGGAGGTTGTTATTTTTTTTAGACACTTATACACTTTAATAATCTTTTATTTCAAAGGCTTTACAACCTTTCTCTTTAATTTCTTTTATAAGTTCAACACAAGGGTCTGTTCCGCTTCTTCTATCTAAAACTCTTCTTTTAGGATTAATCAAAAGCAGTTGAGGAACTGAATGGATATAGTATGTTGAAGAATACAAATATTTTCCTTCATTAATTTTATCGCAAATTGCTTTCCATGGAATATTATAATCATTTATATACTTGATAAATGCCGCGCTGTCTCTTTCCTGGTTTACGCTGATAATTGTTATTTCGGGGTGCTGTTGATGGAAAACAAGAAGAGAGTCTAATACGGGTTTACAAGGGCGACACCAGGAGCCGGTAAAAAACACTAATGTATAATCGGACAATGAACTCAATTCCGGCGTATCAGCAAAATAATTACCTCTGTTTGTACCGATTTCATCATCTTCTAATCTTTTCAATTCCAACGTTTTGTTATAGATGTCAAAATCTTCAAACACATATTTGTGGTTTCTAATCTGAAAAGTTTGTCCTAATATGATTGGGGCATAAAAGTTCATCGCTTTGTTTGAGCACCACCCAAGGATTCCAATTCCGGTTTTTGTATAGAGTTGGTCAAAGTTTTGAGCATATAAATCTACCCAAATCGTATCAACGTCATCTATAAAAAAACCTTGATAAGAAATATTTACGTAAATTTTAATTTGTAGTGAATCTGCAATAACATTATCTCCAGTACAAGAAGAGCCTATATTATTTGCTATTCCAATAGGTACCTGCTTTGCAATAGAATTTTCTATCGGGTCAACAGGAATGCTGAGATTTGTAAAAAAACGGTTATTATTCGATATACTGTCGTTCGTGTTAAAAGTAAAAACTTGCTCATTCACAAAAGAATCGTCAAAATCGGTATCAAGAATACAATGTTTGATTCCATTTTGCATGTAAATCAGAACATTTAGCCATGTTTTATGTAGCTTATTATAAGCAAATTGCATGGTGTCAATGTCATCTTTTTTAACTCTATTTTGATATTCTAACAACCTTTCTTCGTTCCGATGGCGATTATTGTATAAGGAATGAGGATAACTTATACTTAAATAACCAATTACGAAGTCTTCTATCCCTTCCGGTATTTTATACTGAGACACATCTTTATCTTCATAAAGAGATGCTGAGGAAATTAGCTTATCAGGTTCCTGTTTTTGAAGGGAAATAATTTGCTTTTGCGCGAAGCATTGTAGTGAAAAACAAATTGTTATTAATACAATTGAGGTTAGTTTACTCATACTATTAAAGCTTAAATTTTGCTTGCAAAGATAAAAAAACCTAATTAATTTGATAATATTAAATAGGTTTTTTCAAGAGTAATAATTACTTCAAAGAATGAATCATCACTTAATTGTATCTGTAGGTATTGTTGCTCCGCCTTCAGGAGTTGCGGCTGCCCTTTTATTTGTGGCGTAGTTCCGCAGGGACGTCATTTTATTAACCGTATGCAAGCGAAGCGCAGCTTACGGACAAGGCGATACGGGTATGCTAAAAAGCCTCGCATGAGGCGACACTATTGATACTGAAGTGTCGCCCCATGCGGGGCTATAATGGTATGCACGGTCTTCTGCTCCGTAGGTTACGCTTCGCTTCACCTACGGTTAATCAAGTGTTTTCCCTGCGGGAAAAATGTTAAAAAATCAACAAGACAGTTTTTGCTAATATGGATAAAGAGGAACAGATTCACTCATTTTTTTTTCCACTTTTTTACCATCAACAATATAGGGCTTGCACTGCGGTAAGGATTTGATAACATTTATGGCATCCTCCGCATAATTGTAGCCATATTCTTTCATAAAAATGGAACTTGTTCCCTCATATACGTGTACATTATATATGTTGCCACAAGTATCTATTGTAAAGCAAACCTGTATGCTGGTAGCAATTCCTTTTAGATGCTTAACCGCTTCTTCAGATCGTGGTCTTTCAAGTGTAGCGAATTTTTTATAAGACCTTTGCCATTCATCCATATCATTTGGATCGAAATTGTATGGAATGGTATCGTTTGTGTATTGAGCAATTTCCTTTTGTCTTTTTATTTCTCTAAATTTGCCGGGAGATGCTGCAATGAAAACGAGCGCTATTATGGGCGCAACTATCATGGTAGCGTTAAATCCAAAATGAGCAAATATTGAGGGAATAATTGATTGATATTTATTGCGAAGCCAACTCAAATACAATGCCCCAATAAATAATGGAATTAAAGTAATCAAAAACTGTTTTACAGTAATATTAAACAAAAAGCCAAAATGAGAAATAGCAAATAACAGGGCTGTTACCACAATAATTAGTTTTATGGGAGTTTTTTCTTTATCGCTGTAAAGTTTTTGCCATAAACCTTGTATAAACCCTCTGAACAAAAACTCTTCCGTTAGGGGAGCCAAAATGAGAATCAAAGGAATAATCATAAATGTATCGCCAAGCTCTCCTAAAGGGCTTAATGGCATTTCTTTAAATATCATAAAATAAACAACAAAAGCAATAGGGCTGCATATTAAATTAATCAGTAGCCCCACTCCAAAAGATTTCCAAATGACTTTTTTGGTAATGCCTTTTACGTTTAACCCCAATACCTGATGCCATTCTCTTCGATAAAGGAACCAGGTAGCTCCAATCGCAAGTAAAAGCAAAAGCAATAAAAAAAATATCCTCAGTAGTTGAAATTTAGCATCCACGTAATAAGTGCGTATCCAGAGTAGCGCTAATGCTGTAAAGATAAATATAACCGTTAAAATGGTCGTACGTTTTTTCATAAAAGAATATGTTAAAAGATGGCACAGATTTTATCCATGAAAACCTTGTGCCATCTGTGTCATCTACGTGCAAAAACGCGGTTAATTGATGCTAACCTTCGTAATTACCTGTTGGTTATCCTCCATAATGATGCGTACAGCATAAATACCGGCGGCTACATGCAATGTAATTTCAGTGGTTTCGGCATTGGATTGTCCTTTCCATACTACACGGCCAAACATATCCATGATTTCAACTGTTTTTACGGGGACAAGGTTTTCGTTCTTGATGGTAACTACGTTGGTATAGCTGAAGACATTAAACCTAAGTTCGTTTTCATCAATGCCTACAATGCGTTTGAAGAATGCTTCAACAGTGGCGTCGGCTTTAATGTTTTTCAGCGTATATGCGTCATCTTCTAACACAACCACTTTATTATTTACGAGAACTTTGTCAATTTCAAAGTTCTGGTTTGGTGTAAATGTAAATGTTTGGTCAGCACCGTGCGTTACCATAAAAACACCATCAGGATTCATTGTTCCGCCTGCAAAAGCTCTGGCGGTAATGCGATATTGGTTAAGTACCGCGTTTTCAACTGTAATGTCATAATCTCTTACAATATTATTGAGGGTATAAATTCCACCTATCGAATTCATGATCATGCCGCTGATCGTATCTCTAACCGTGATGTTAGATTGATTATAGCCCTCATCTAATGTTACTTTAAACATAAACCTGCCGCCATGTGCAACTGTAGGAACTCCGGAAATCGGAACGCCTGCGGTGTCGGTATAAGTAGCTCCTGCTACATCCAGCAAGGTAATGGAATAGGTTAGTCTTTCAAATATGGCGGCAATGGTATGATTTTCCATTACATTTTCAAAGACGTAGAAGCCATTTGTTACAGCTCCTGCCTGATTGAATCCGTCAACCATTACGCGAATTAATTCAAAGCCTTGTTCTGCAACAAAGTCGAATCTTCTGTCGGTATTTGCCGGAACATTTACAACACCCGACGGGCTAATGGATCCTCCTTGTGAAGCAGTTGCCGCAATGGTATAGGTGTCGGAAGCGAAAATTACATGCAGCGTGTGGTTTGCCTTTACATTAAAGAAACGGTACAAACCGTTTTGTATCGCTTCGTGATTAACTATACCATCCACCAGTACGGATATAATGTAGAAACCCGGATCCGGATTAAATACATAAATAGGAGAATGAACGCCGTACTCTACTGTCGTAATTCCTTGCGGGTCAATAGTTCCACCTGTAGTAGCCGTTGCCGTAATGGTGAAGGTGAGTTTTGCGAATGTTACTTCTACTTCGTGACTTTGAATTACATTGGTAAAAGTGTAAGATCCTGCCAATGCTGCCGCATGGTTAGGCACGTTGTCAATAAGCACGGTATTTACTCTGTATCCTTCATTCGGCACAAAAGTAAGGATAACATTATCGCCATGTTCCACAAGAATTGGGTTCGCAATAGGAACGATGAATCCGTTTCCTCCAGACACAGAAGTGGTGATCTCATAGATAATCTTTGAGAAAGTGGCGTGAATTGTACCGTTGGCTTTTACATCTTCAAAAGTATAGCTGTTGATAGCGCCTTCGCTGTTACCATTCACAATCACATCGTTTATTTCGTATCCGGTATTTGGAAAAATGTGGAAAGTTTGGTTGGTGCCCCAAACAACTTGCACAGCGCCGCTTGGGTTAATACTACCGCCCGGCTCAGCCGTTGCCATAATAGAATATGTAATAGGCTTGAAGGTTACAAAAAGGGTATGATTGGCATCCAAATCAAAAAACTCATAAGTAGCTATTGAGGTGCCTGTTACATTAACTATTACATCATCTACATATACTTTATCAATTTCAAAGCCATCATCAGCTATGATGGTAAATGGATAGACTAACGTGCCTGAATCTATAGCAATGAAAAATTCTACAATTTCTCCGCTTTCATCAAATGGTATGGTTGGATATACGAAACCGCCTGCGTTTTGTGCTGCGCGTGGTCCAAATTGGATGATGTATTGCGGGAAATCTTCAAACTCCACATGAATGGTCCTATTAAAGCGAATATTTTCTAAATTGTAACGACGTATGGTATTAGGTACTGAAATCTCCTCGCCATCAATAAAAAGCGCGCGTACACGGTATCCTAAATCCATAATAAAATCGTACATTTTGTCCACTCCGCAATCTACATAAGATAATCCTGCTGGACTAATATAATTCCACGGGCTTTCCATTTGAGACGGGGTAGCCATAACGGTATATTGCTTTATCGTTGTAAACACTTTAATCAAAGGAAGTTTTCCGGTTATGTTGGTAATAGTATGAGTATACCCCTCATTATTAGCTGTTGCATTATATAGTCCATGAAACTCATCACCTATCCATACTTCGTATTGATAGCAATCGGCAGAAATATTGAAAGTAACATTTGAGCCGTGTGGTATGCAACCGGCAGGATTCATCGTTACTGTAGCGCCTGTTCCGATAATGTTACCCGGGTTCATCGCGTAACAATTGGTAGCAAAGCTCACTGATAAGTTATGATAAGCCTGAATATTATCGAAAGTATAAGACCAGGGTGCAGTAGTTTCTGGATTTCCTGTAAAAACGGGAATGCCATCTACTACCACAGTGGCGATATGAGCGCCCGGGTTAGGCGTAAAGGTATAAGTAGCATTTTGTCCTAATAAATAATTGATCGTGGTTGCCGGAGCAACTGTGCCCAATAAAGGATTCATATTACTAACCGATATTGGATAATGGAAAATAGCAATAGCTGTTTTATTGGAGTCCCATGTCCAAGGGGTGTTTGCAGAAATTGGCGTACCATCTATTTCCCAACGTAAGAAAATACAATTGAGCTGTGTAGGAACCGGAAGCGTACCGATAGGGAAACTGTAAGTAACCGGTTTTGAAGTGGGAGAAACCGTACCTGTACTTGGATTGAATGTTAAGGTATATTGTCCAAGTTTAAACGATGCTACAATAGTTTGATTAGCAGTTACATTTTGGAATGTATAAGTACCCGAACTAACTGCTGCCGGATTATTTACTCCGTTAATTAGCACCTGATCAATTTCGTATCCGGTATTCGGCGTGATCGTGTATGCTTGGCTTCCGCCATGATTTACCGTTGTAACTCCGGGAGGCGCAATCATTCCATTGCCTCCATTCACAGATGCCGTAATGGTGTAAGTCTTTATTTGGAAGTTTGCCGTAAAAGTCCGGCTTTCTGTTATATTAAATGAATAAGGATTCTCCGTAATCGTTGCAGTGCCTTCAGTCCAATTCACAAAATTATAAGCAGCGCCCGGCGTAGCATTAATGGTTACCTGAGCATTATAGTTATAAGTTCCGGCTCCGGTAAGTGTTCCGGCTCCATTCGGAGAAGATGAAAGCGTAACGGTGTATTCTGTTTTTTTAATATCATTAATGGAATCTCTTGGCGCAATTTGTCTGTCGGCATTGTATGGAATGACAAATCCGGCAACATCATATCGTGTAGCCGGATTGGTAACGTAACCGGTAAAAGTTCCAAATTGATTACGACAAATCATATTGCCGGCACCTTGCGAAATTCCGATATTTGCGGCTGCACCGGTTCCAAAAGTGCCTCCTGCAAAAGCAACTTCTTCCAATTTCACCAATTGCGATTCATAATCAGTAAAATTAGCAAGGAGGTTTGCCATGGTTAGCGTAATGGGTTGCACGGGAGTTCCCGGAGTTCCTGCGGCAGTATTCACAAGGGGTAACAATTGACGCTGCCCATTAAATACGCTATACGTACCGATAACGCCTCCTGAGATGATATCACCATTGTTATAAGTATTTGTAATTACCTGTGTTGCTGTTGGGTTATCGTAGATTATCAAACCACCGGTAGCGTCTTTTATGTAGATATTCCTGCCGTTACGAAATACAAAAGTAACATTTCCGGTAATTTTGTAGGTTAATGTGGGTTCCTGCGCGCCGGCAGCCTTAAATGCGGCTATGTTATCTACATTGGTTGGGAATGTATATGTTGCCGTAGCAATGCCGCTATTATCCATGTCTGCTTTTACTGCCATAGCTTTAATGGTAGTTGTTGTGCTGACATTGATTGGGTTGTTGTAAACCGAAGAACCTACAGTTGGGTCAGTCCCGTTGGTGGTATAATAGATCGTAGCGCCCTGTGTGGCACAGTTAATCGTAACAGCAACAGGCGCAAACTGGTTGCCTCCGGGAGGCGTAAAAGTTGGTGTTGCAACTGTGGATGAAGCAAAATCGGTAATACAGAGGTTGTCAATATTTATAGAATTAGTACTGCCGCCATAATATTTAATGATTCTGATACGGGCATTTCCGGGAACATCTACCTCGAAAGAGGCTTCAAGCATTTTACTTCCGCCGGCTACCCAAGAGGGAGCAGCAGGCGTATTTCCTGCATTAATCCAGTTTGTACCTTGGTCGGTAGAGTACTCAAGGGCAAGAACACCACCGGAATGAGAACTGTAAGAAGCATAATTAAACGAAACGGTTCCTATTCCGTTGGGTCTGTCAAAAGACATTTCAATTCTATTCGTATTATCATTTTGATCGTTAGCATTATTCCCTCTCAAACGGAGCGATCTATTATCAAAGCGTCTGTCATTATCATCCATATTTCCTACAGCTGCAACCCTCCAATCATTGCCTTGCAGGTCGGTTACATCTCGTGCTGTGTAACTTCCTCCTGCCCACGCTGCGTCTTCAAAATCTTCAAGCAAATCACATTCACCGGCTTCAAAGAGTTTTATAACAAATAATGCGGAAGCAATCGGGCTATTATCATGATTTGCTTTTACTCCAACCGCCTTGAGGTTATAAGTTCCGGTTTCATCTAATGGTACAGGGGCTGTATATAAAATAGAAGAACTCGTTGGCTCTGTACCATCTAAGGTATAATAGATAGCAGCGCCTTCGGTAGAGCAAGTTATCTCTACAGTTTTTGTTTCGGTAAAGGAGCCTCCGTTTGGAGCGATCACCGGAGTGGCAACAATAGGATTTGCAGTACCATAAGACTCCCATATAAAGTTATCAATACATGTTTGGGCATTAGTAGTTCCTGTTCCTTGCAGTTCAATTCTTACGGTGAAGCTACCCGATATGTTCAAATTTTCCGCCTCTAACGTTCTTAGCTCGGTATCGCCACCGCAGTTCTCTCCCGTAGCAACCAAATTGCCATTGATATAAACTTGAACAATTCGAGTTGCTGTTGAGGTATAGGCTCGTTTATAATCTAATGAAAACTTTGAGATACCTCCCGGAATAGTTGCTTGAACGAACGATGATGGGTTTCTTAATACAGGGGTTACGCTTTCAATAGTCCACGGCGGATTTTGTTTATTTCCATCTTGACAGGCATCCCATTGCCATTCATAGCCGGTTGAACCGACTTGTGTACCGGCATTATATGCAGTGCTTCCTGCTAAGTTAGTTAATGTGTTAAAGGTTTCGTGGTGTTCCTCGCCGGTTACTTCCTGATCCATTTTATAGAGTGTCAGATGTTGTTGGGTGCCTGTATAGCAGGCAAAGCGCGGAGAAGCTGTGTTATATTGTAAAAAACGTCCTGCAACGTTTACATTTTCAACTCGAAATAAATTGCTTACATAAGTAAATGTCCATCTTGCCGCATTAGTTACATTGGCTATAAAAAGCGCTGAATTATTGGCTCCATTAGATGAAACATATTGGGCAATAGCTTCATTATAGATGGTTTTAGAACTCCCGTCTGTTTCTATTTTCCAAACTATAGAAGGATCCGGATTAGTAATTATGTCGGCTGCCGGAGTTATTGCCGTACTCAAAATATGGATACTATTACCTGAGCCTGATGTCGTATTAATCATTGCAAAAGTAGCGCCATACGCAATTACATACTCCCCGTCTGTCAAATCGGCGAGAGAGGTAATTTTAGTAAAAGTTCCGGTTCCGGAGTATTGACCGCATAAAGTGTTTGAAAAGCCCAATATCATTATTATGGTAAGGGCAAAGCATTTAAAAAAAGAAAAATTTTTCATAAAACGTTATTTTATTGGTTATTAATTTTTGGACTAAGAAGGCGACAAATATAAAATATTCCTTTAATAAATAGGAGGTTTTTGGTTAAGAAAATATTATTTTTTATATGCTAACGTTTTTTTCTTTTCTTTGCACCCAATTTTTAACCCACCATTTATGAAAAAACTTTTCTACACCTTGTTATTCGTTTTCAGCGGTTTTTTTCTTTTCGCACAAAACGCCGATGCCATTGTGGGCACTTATGAAAATCCTAATGGACAATCGCATTTAGAATATTTCAAATCGGGCAGCACTTATTCCGCAAAAATTGTTTGGTTGAGTGAACCTAACGATGCAAAAGGAAATCCGAGAAAAGATGTTAAAAACCCCGACAAGTCATTGCGCGACAGGCCTGTAATGGGCTTAGTAACCGTTACCGGACTGAAATTTGACGGCAAAGACACCTACACCGACGGAAAGGCTTACCGCGTTGCCGAAGGCGATGAGGTGAAAATGAAGATCAAAGTAAACAAAGACGGCTCGCTCGATGTTACCGGGTCTAAAGGTCCTTTTTCAAAAACGCAGACCTGGAAGAAGTTATAAAAAAACGTTCTCCTTCACTTTTCGTATCAATATTTAATTATATTTGCGACCCTTAAAAAACAGTATGCGTACAAGTAGATTTTAGGTAGCGCAACGTATTCTATGTTAGGGGTTTGAATTTATGTTTGTATATGGTTAATTAAATTAGGTATGGTAAAAATTTCAACTATTTCATCCCAAAATTTCAAACAAAACAACCTTTGAACGTCGAATTAAGTCGAATAATAATAATAAAAAATAGATAAAAAATGAAAAAAGTAGTGAATTATTTTAAGGAAACTTACGATGAGTTGGTTCATAAAGTAACCTGGCCCTCAATGAAAGATCTGCAAAATAGCGTTATCGTGGTGTCTATTGCTTCCCTTATCATAGCACTTATAGTGTTTTTGATGGACGCCGTGTTTAATGCAGGTATGACCACCTTATTCCCTTCAATGTAGTTTTTCATCTTAGTTGGTATTTTTACCCATAACACTTTGAGTATGGCAGAAATTGAAAAAAAGTGGTATGTTATTCGTGCTGCTACCGGAACTGAAAAAAAGGTAAAAGCGAACATCGAAAGCGAAGTTCAGGCTTCTCCTTATGTTAAAGACATGGTAACGCGCGTGCTCATCCCCACAGAAAAAATTTACCAGATTCGCAACGGTAAAAAAGTGAGTAAAGAACGTAACTTCTTCCCCGGATATGTCTTCGTAGAAGCAATTATGACGGGCGAGACAAAACACACTTTGCTCAGCGTGCCCGGCGTGCTCGGATTTGTAGGATGCAAACGCAAAATCGATCCCCCTGTCGCCCTGCGCCCCATTGAAGTTACCCGCATGTTAGGAAAAGTGGACGAATTGCTCGAGCAAGACGATACGTACGCCACTCCATACATCGTTGGCGAAGAAATCAAAGTGATTGATGGTCCGTTCAACACTTTCACCGGTATTATTGAAGAAGCGAACACCGAGAAAAAGAAACTGAAAGTTATGGTGAAAATTTTCGGTCGTAAAACCCCTCTCGAACTAAGTTTTATGCAAGTTGAAAAAGCGTAAAAACCCAACATCAATTAGTTAC
>WQWP01000002.1 GCA_009787485.1 Lentimicrobiaceae bacterium
CAATTCTATTTCCGTACCACTGACGTTACAGGAGAAGTTTTCCTTCCCGCAGGTGTAGAAATGGTAATGCCCGGTGACAACTTAACTATTACCGTTAAATTGTTATCAGAAATCGCTATCAACCTGAATCTTCGTTTTGCTATCCGCGAAGGTGGACGTACCGTTGGTGCAGGACAGGTAACGAAAATATTGGATTAATACCAAACACACCGTAGAGACTGGGCACGCCCCGTCTCTACAATTAGGGGAATAGTTTAAGGGTAGAATAGCGGTCTCCAAAACCGTTGATGGGAGTTCGAATCTCTCTTCCCCTGCAAATGGAAAAAAGGCGCAATTTTTTGCGCCTTTTTCATGACATTCCGAAAAACATCATATTTTCGCGAGCATTAAATCCCCGTAGAGACGTTACACACAACGTCTCTACAATATTGTATTTAAAACCATTACAAATTATGGATCATTTTATCGTTTCCGCCCGCAAATACCGCCCATCCACGTTTAACACGGTGGTGGGGCAAGATGCCATTGTTTCTACACTCAAAAATGCGATTAAAACACAGCAGGTGGCGCAAGCGTTCCTGTTTTGTGGCCCTCGGGGCGTGGGCAAAACCACTTGCGCACGCATCTTTGCCAAAGCGCTCAACTGCCATCATCTCACACCCGATTTTGAGCCTTGCAACCAGTGCGAATCCTGCAAATCGTTCAACGCTTCAGCATCTTTTAATGTGTATGAATTAGATGCAGCTTCCAACAACTCGGTGGAAGATATTCGCTCGTTGGTAGAGCAAGTGCGCATCAGTCCGCAGGGCGCCAAATTTAAAGTGTATATCATTGATGAGGTGCACATGCTTTCTAATCAAGCGTTTAATGCTTTTTTGAAAACATTGGAAGAACCGCCGCCATACGCCAAATTTATTTTGGCAACCACCGAAAAACATAAAATTATCCCTACCATTTTATCACGTTGTCAAGTGTATGATTTTAAGCGTATTGGCGACAATGACATCATGAAACATTTGGCTTTCGTAGCAAAAAATGAAACCGTACAAGCCGAAGAAGAAGCCTTGCGTGTAGTTGCCTCAAAAGCCGACGGCGCGCTACGAGACGCGCTCTCCATTTTTGACCAATTAGTTAGCTTCTCCGGAAAAGATATTACCTACCAAACTACCATTCAGCATTTGAATGTGTTAGATGTAGATAATTATTTTAGAATGACCGACTTCTTGTTTAGCGAAGACAACGCCGCCGCTTTATTGCTTTTTGATGAAATTCTAAACCGCGGTTTCGATGGACAACACTTCATTTCCGGCTTAGCAGCGCATTTCCGCCAACTGTTAATGGCGCAAAACCCTTCTACTATTAAATTAATGGAGGTCTCCGATGCAGTAAAACAGCGTTTTTTCGAGCAAGCCGAAAAATCCGATAAACAGTTATTACTTCGTGGCTTAGAATTAACCAACCAATGCGATTTCAACTACAAACTATCTCAAAACAAACGCCTCAGCGTAGAAATTTGTTTAATGCAAATCAACGGAAACTACGTTTATAAATTAACCGCCCCCGTCAGGCAATCACGGGAGAAATAACACAGACCAACCGCCTTCCGGTGTAGGGGGCTTAGTGCCTTCCACTACCCCGCAGCAATCCACGCGCGGTTTCGTAGCCCCATCTTCCGCCCCCATTAAAAAAACGCCGGATATTGGAGACATCATCGGAGAAAGGGAGAAAGGAGAAAAGGAACAGGGAGAAGGCACAAAGGCGCGAATGGGCGAAAGCACGAAAGAAGAAGACAGAATGGAAGTGGACGAAAAATCCCCTTCAAATTTTGAAGGGGTGTCCGGCGAAGCCGGACGGGGTAGTTTATATGAAAATAAACCGACTGAGGCAAAGCCTCAGCCGAACGAGGGGATTGCGGGTCAAGCCCGCAATGACGGGGAAAAATTCCTTCTCCTCTCTGAGGAGAAGGTGGCAGACGGCGGCTCGCCGCCGGATGACGGAAGAGGTGATAATGACTTCCCCACCCACTGGCACACCATGTTCAACCACATCTTCCACTCTGTTCCAACCATCTACATCCCTCTAAAAGAAACATTACCCAAAATAGAAAACAACATCATCAAAGTAACCGTCAAAAACGAAGTTCAAAAAGAGCATTTTGAGGCGAAAATCAGGGATGTGTTAGAGTTTTTGCGCACGCATTTTAATGAGCAAATAGAAGAAATCATTGTAGAAGCGAATGAACAATTAGAAACCAAGAAGATTATTTACGATGTAAAAGATAAGCTGCAAAATTTTAAAGAGCAAAACGCTGAATTTGAAGATTTTTTGCAAATATTAGACCTGAAAATAAAAGATTAAATGGAAATTTATATCCCCAATCTGACCTTAGAGAGGAAGATCATTTTAAAGAAATATAAAGAGTTGTTGCATTTGCTTCCGCCGAAAGCGAGCAAGAAACAACGCAACCTTTTTCACAAAGCATTCGCCTTGGCAGTAGATGCGCACAAGGATATGCGGCGAAAAAGCGGGGAACCCTACATTTATCATCCCATCGCCGTGGCGCAAGTGGTTGGAAAAGAAATCAATTTGGGCGTTACTTCGATGATTGCCGCACTCCTGCACGATGTGGTGGAAGATACAGATTACACGTTAAAAGACGTGAAAGATATGTTTGGCGAAACAGTCGCAAAAATTGTAGATGGTCTTACTAAAATTGAAGACATTGTAATAGACGGCGACCAATCGGTGCAAGCCGAAAACTTTAAAAAGATTTTGCTCTCCACTGTGGAAGATGTGCGCGTTATTTTAATTAAGTTGGCGGACAGGTTGCACAATATGAGAACGTTGGGCTCTTTACCGCAAGAAAAACAATGGAAAATATCTTCCGAAACCTCCTTCTTCTTCGTGCCCATTGCGCATCGGTTGGGGCTATATTCTATTAAAAGCGAACTGGAAGATTTGGCAATGAAATACAACGATCCGGTAGAGTACAACAAGATTTCTCATGCCCTTGAAACTACAGCGCAAGAAAGAAACACCCTTATTGAAGATTTTACCAAGCCTATCGTTGAGAAACTGAAAGAAACAGGCATTGAAGCCAAAGTGTCTAGCAGATCAAAATCTATTTATTCCATTCATCAAAAAATGATTCGGAAAAAAATAAACTTTGAAGATATTTACGACATTTTTGCGGTGCGCTTTGTGTTTGATTCACCGCCCGAAGAAGAAAAAATTATTTGCTGGCGCATTCACACCATTATTACAGAACTTTATAAATCCAACCAGGCGCGGGAAAGGAATTTTATTACAAATCCTAAATCCAACGGGTATCAGTCGTTGCACATTACTGCCATGAGCAAAACCGGCAAGTGGGTTGAAGTTCAAATCCGTTCTCAACGTATGGATGAGATTGCGGAAAAGGGAGTTGCCGCGCACTTCAAATATAAGGAGGAAAGTAAAAGCCCGCAAGAATACGAAAACCGTGTGGAAGAATGGCTTGAAAAAATTCGGAGCATGCTCAAAAGCGAAGATACTACCGCTTTGGAATTTTTGAACGAGGTAAAGCTCAATCTTAATCTCAAAGAAGTGATCGTGTTTACGCCCGCCGGCGAAAGGAAGGTGTTGCCTGCCGGAGCTACCGTGCTTGATTTTGCATACGACCTGCACACCAATCTCGGCAATCATTGCATCGGCGCCAAGGTGAATTATAACATTGTTCCCATTGACTATGTGCTGCGCAACGGCGATCAACTTCAAATTATCACCTCAAAAAAACAGAGTCCTAAACCGGAATGGATCAATTATGTAAAAACCGCCCATTCGCGCGAAAAAATTAAGGAAGCTTTTCGCGAAGAACACAAAAAGAAAGAAGAGAAAGGCAAAAAAATATTAGCCGAAATTTTCGATTCATTAAAAATTGAACATAATGCTTCTAATGTAGGCCGCGTGCAAGCCGACGCCAGAATTTTATCGCCTTACGAATTTTGGAATCATATTGCAGAAGGTACGATTACCAAAGATCGTATCCGTAAAATTTTTAGAAGAAAAACCTCCTCTAAAAGCGCTATGGATGATTTCAGAAAAAAAATTGCAGATCAGTCGCGAGATAAAGAGATTGACACATTGATAGATGAACAATTGGAGAAAAAACCGGAGGTGTTTTTATTGGATGAAACCTCCGATGTGATCCGTTACGTGCTCGCCGAGTGTTGCAATCCCATTCCGGGCGATCAGGTAATGGGTTTCCAAATTACCAACGACACGATAGAGGTACACCAAACACAGTGCCCGTATGCCATTGAACAAATGTCGAAATTTGGCAATCGTATTATCAAAGCAAAATGGCGCAAAGAATCGAATGTGGCATTCCTGTCCGGTATTCTCATTTCCGGCTTCGACAGAAAAGGAATCATCAAAGAGATTATTGATGTTATATCTTCCCAAATGGAATTGAATATCAAATCGCTTGACTTTTGGACAAAGAGCAATACCTTTACGGGAAAACTAATGATATACATCCAAAACGTTAAGGCGCTGAACGAGTTAATTGAAAATCTAATTAAAATAGATCAAGTAGAAAAAGTAGAGCGCATTGCGCCGGAATAGTTTTCCTTTCAATCTCTCACACACCTCACACTTATCGCATCCGTCAGGTTAATTTTAACCGTTTCAACCCGATTACAGTAATAGGTAAATTGTGCGGCAAGAGAACCAGTAGCCGTTGGCTCATCTGAAGACCAAAAGGCGGTGTAGCCGTACAGATTTTCGAAACGTTGCGTGTTGCTGTTGTAGAGACCTGCCCCGCGAACGTCTAAGCCTGCAATATTGGTGTTGCTGTTGGGATGTAGCCAAAAATCAGGATTTTTCAAATCGTTCGCTGCATACATGTTGAGCGTTGCCAATTCGGCGGGGGTGGGCAAACGCCAGCCGGCAGGACAGATGAGATTGCCCTCAATGCCCATACCCGTTGCAGCATACCAATTGTACAGCAATCCAAAATTACTTTCGTTTTGGGCAATATCAGCATAGCGGCTGCTGTAGTACGTTACAAACGGAATATCTTCGCCGCTTTGATACAGTTTGGCGTGCAAATTCTTTGCTGTCCAGCAAATTCCCTGCAAATCACGCACGTTGTAGAGGAGGTTGTTTACGGCATCGTACATCTCATTAATTATTGTAATGGTAATAGTAGCCGTAGTGGCGCACTCTCCCGGATCGGGGGTGAAGGTGTATTCGGTGGTTTCCGTATTGTCTATTTCCGGCAACCATGTGCCTTTAATGCCCTCATCGGAGATGCGCGGCAGCGGAATAACGGCGCCGGTACAGCGCGTAGTCTGCACTCCCGCAAACGTTGGAGGCTCTACATTCGGAACTATCGTAATGGTAATAGTAGCCGGCGTGGTACACTCGTCGGAAGTGGCTGTAAAGAGATACTCGGTGGTTTCCGTATTGTTTATTTCCGGCGACCATGTTCCCAAAATTCCATTGTTGGAAGTGGTGGGCAGCGCGGGAATGTCGGAATCTGCACAATACACGTCACGTATTCCCGTAAAGATGGGTATCAGCGATGTAAAGTTTGCCGTTAAAGCGCTGTCGGAGGTTGCGTTAAAAGTGAAGGTGGGAAGCGTAGAGAGTACAGTTGCCCCACTTGTCCAGCTTACAAACCTGTAACACTCTTCGGGAGTTGCGGTTACGGTTACGCTCTCATTTTCCTTGTAGGTACCGCCACCGTTTACCACACCGCCATTATACGGATTTGCCCATACCACGATGTCGTAAGTTATAATCAAATAGGTATTTATAATCAACTCGAAAGGCGCATCCAAAGTGCCGATCTCGCCATCTTTAATATAAACAATACACGCGCAACCACAAAAAATAGTGGGGGGAGACTATAAGAAATGGTGGGGGAGCCCACAAGAAACGGTTGACCCCACTGGCGGAGGTTGGAGAGGGGATGCTTGTTCGCTACAGCAATGATCAATCATGTAACGTTTTTTCTGCATTATTGGCATATTAATGTACATTCCTCCCCAAAATCGGCACCGTTTTTTCTTTTTTGCAGTTTTTAACTCATTGATTTTTAGAAAAATAATCTCATAAAATTGATTTTTGTATGAAAATTATTTTATTTTCGCGGCGTGAAACGAAGAACATAAAATATTAATCTATGAGAAATGAAACCTCCCCCCCAAAAGCCACATTTGAAAGCGCATGGGCATTAATTCAGGAAAATGCTCAAGCCATTAAAGCCATGCAGAAAGAGCTTGGCGGAATCTCAAACTCCAATGGCGCCATAGCTGAATCGTACTTTGTGAACAGCTTTGCAAACGCTATGCAGTTTGCCGGACAGGAGTATGATGAGATTGATTATCATATTAGAAAAAAAAATAAAAAACTTAACCTTCAAGGTGAGTACGACCTGGTGTTATATAATTGCACCTCTGTTGTAATCATTGAAGTAAAGTATAAAGCAGACCTGGAAGATATTGGTGAGCTGCTGGAAAAAGCGCCCATTTTCAAACAATTGTTTCCACAATACGCAAATTTTGATCTGTATCTCGGTTTAGCTGCCCTCCACTTCAACAAAAAGGTGGAGAAAGAATCCATAAAGCAAGGCGTTGCGGTGATTAAACAGATAGGCGATGCTATGGTAATTAATGATGCGCATTTGAAAGTGTTTTAAGGCAAAGAGTTAGGATTATGGCTGAAAGCCATAACCACATTCCTTAGTAAAATAATTTTCTAATGATACTTAATATATAGCCATTATTTTTAAAATTTTATGTTTCTTTGCACCATTCAATTAAAGAAACACGTATCACTATGACCACAACAAATCTAATTATAGTTGATGATCACGAGTTGTTTCGTATTGGCATTCAATCGGTAATTAAAAGCAGGTATCCTGATATTAATATTGTTGGGGAAGCTCAATCGGGGGCGGAGTTTTTCGCCTTACTGAAAATTACTCCCGTTGATATTGTGCTGCTCGATATTGCCCTACCCGACACCAGCGGTGTGGATATTGCCCGCCAATTGAAAAGGGAATACCCCAACGTGAAAATCCTTGCCATTTCTGCCGACAATTCCGCCTCTATCATAGACGAAATGCTCGCTATCGGCATTGACGGTTTTATCAGTAAACTCAACAGCGATCCCGACACGCTTGTAGAAGCAATACGCTCTGTTATGCAAGGAATTGAATATTTTGGAAGCGACATTTCCAGTATTATTCGCCAGATTTATGTCGCCAAAAAGAAAACAACACAAATAACTTCCGAGTTTTCGGAACAGGAAAGGCGTATTATAGAATGTAGCCACGAAGGGCTTTCTGTGAAACTGATTGCCGACCGGCTCGGCATCTCTATCAATACCGTGAATTGGCATAAAAACAATATTTTCCATAAACTCGGTATCAACAATTCTCTCGAAATGGTACGCTTTGCCATAAAAAACGGGATAATCAAAGCTAAAAATTAAGAATTAAAATTATTCAATATGAAAAAAATCGTTTTTCTCGTCGTAGCTTTAAGCTGTTGTAGCTTTGTTTTTGCGCAAAAAGGTAAAAATTCAGGCGCTTCAAATCATGAAAACCGCCCGTTGTACTTCGGCGTGAGTGTAGGACCTACAGTGGATTGGTTTGCCCCCACGACCAAAGATTTTAAATTGGTTAGGGAAAGACCAAAAGCCGGATTTATTGCCGGAATTAATGTGGACGTTAATTTAACCAAAGGGAAATGGCTTTATTTTTCTACAGGTTTATTAATGAGATATTTGCAAGGGGAGCTTGCGTTTGAGAATCAGTATATTTTTAGTAAATTTGTGATGATTACAGACACGTTAGTTTTATCTACTGTAAGAACTTTCCAGGCGAGTTATTTGGTTATTCCTACGGGAGTTAAGTTTAGAACACCGCCTTCAAGAGGATGCGTTTTTGTGGGGAAGGTAGGATTATATCATCAATTCAAATTGGGAGGGGATAAATTTGATAGCTTTTCGTTTCCCGATCTACCGGGCTATTTTATCACAACTCCAAAAGTGAAAAATGATGCTGCGGCGCTGTTTGCCGAAACCGGATACGCCGGAATAGGGTTTGAGTATATCTTCAAAAGCAACATTCGCGTGTTTATGAATGCGGATTATGCTTGTCAGTTTAATTACTTCAGTTCTAAGGCCGTAAGCAATGTGGTGGCCGATGCACGGTTTAGAGCGATTGTGCATTCGTTGCATGTTACTTTTGGGATTTTGTTTTGAGCTCGCAAAGGCGCAGAGATGCGAAGAGGTTCTATTGAAGGATCTTTGTTAATTCTTCGGTAATAATTTCTTTTGCGTATTTGGTTTCTATTAATTTTCGGGCGTTTTTACCTATTTCTGTACATTTTGTTGTATTATTTACACAAAAATCTATGATTTGGATCATGGTTTCGGGCGTGTCGGCAATGAGGATGTTTTCTTTATGGGAAATACCGATGCCTTCTGCGCCGATGGTGGTGGTAATGACCGGCTTGCCCAAAGCTAATCCTTCCATAATTTTTATGCGCATGCCGCTTCCCGACAGTAATGGAACGATCATAATGTCGTGCGCTTTGATAAAGTGTTGTGCATTTTCTACAAAATCGAAAATCTGCACATTTTGGAGGTTTTTATTATCAAAAACAGCTTTATTTCCTTTGCCGGCAAGAACTAATGTTAATTTGGGATGTTTTTCCACCACTTTTTTCCAAACATTTTCTAAAAACCATATCATACCTTCAATATTGGGCTGCCAATTCATACTTCCTATATGAAATAATGAAATGTTGCTCTCATCAATTTGCTGATCTTCATATTGATAAGTTGACAGATCTATTCCATAAGGAATCACTTTGCTGCTGAGATTGGGGAATTGCTTTTGGAAGAAAATATGATCCACCTCGGTGATAGGCATATAGCCGTCTATTTTGTGAAATAGGGATAATTCAAAACGTTTTAATGAAGTGGCAAGATAGCGATAAGTGGCCTTTTTTAAAGGATTTTTTGCCTGTTTGGATAATCTTTCCCAAATTAAGTATTCAATATTATGCAAACGTAACAAAATGCGAGCCTGAGAGTATTTTTTTATGGTTTCGATGTAATTTCCTACAAAAATAGACTCTAAAATAACTACATCGAACCTTTCTTGTAAAAATAGTGCTTTTAATTTTTTATCCATTTTTTTTGAGAAGAAACGGTCGGCTTGCAAGGAAGTGCGTTTTATTAGCGAAGTAATAGCTTTAGTTATAGTTGTTTTCGTGTTAACAGAAATCGACTCAAATCGAGTTTTGTCGAAATGGGGGATAAATTCTTCAGCGTGCACTGCCGGATGTTTAGCAGTAGCTATAGAAACCACCTTTACTTCAACGCCTGCATCTAACAAACAGGTGGTAATTTGGTGCATTGCCAAACAACCTCCATCCACACAGGGAACCGGCGGTTTATGAGTGAGTTGCAGGACTTTCATGCTTTTTTCTTGTAAATAATTTTTTCAGATTAAGTTGCTGTATTCTTTTGCTAATTTCTTCAGAAGATAATAATGCGGAATCTACAGAGGCCTGGTAAGTGAGGAATGCACAAATAGGAACGAGTATAAGAGTGGAGAGCCACATGCCAAACCAAACGGGAACGGCATCTCCTTTGGCCAATTTTTCTCCAAAAATAGAAAGCATAAAATAAGAAGAAAAAAAGACTACCGTAATCACCAAAGGCACTCCTATGCCTCCCTTACGGATAATAGAGCCTAACGGAGCCCCAATAAAAAAGAATAAAATACATGCCACAGCAAATACATATTTTTTATACCATTCTGTCATATAAGAAGTTATATTGAAATAAAGATGCCCTTTATACTCTTTATGCATATTTGATGAGTTTTTAAAATCATTTTTCAACACCACCACTCTATCCAGAACTTCTTTTTTTTCTTTGGCGCTTAACTCGCTATATGGAATGTTGGAACAATTGGTAGGATTCGGTGTTTCATTGTTGGGATAGACGAAGTGTTGAAATGCATGACAAGAAGCCATAAAAGCTGCCAAAATATCATCGTTTGTTTTTTCCACAGAAACCATCACGGTATCTATCATTTTTGTAAGTTCTTTATTAGAAAGAGCCTCGTTTCGTTTTACATAAAAATCATTATCAGATTTTTCAAATTTAAAGGAAGATATGTCAAATCTTTTGTACTGTTCTGCAAAAGTGGTGCGCACCAAAGCGTTTTTTTCAACCGGTCCGGCATCGGAGCTTTCGTCCCAGGAAAAGCCATCGTATAAATAGAAAAGCATATATTCCTGATCATCGGTCATTTGCATTTTGCCTCTTTTCGCGTAAATAAATGTACTATTTCCTTGATATTTTGTGTGGTCGAACAATAAAACATCGAAAATATCTCTATTATTGCGATGTTTTTTTCCTACACGGATAGTGTAATTATCGAAGCCGTCGTAAAAAACGCCTTCTTCAATGCTTAATGTTGGTTTTTGATTTTGAATATTTTTCAACAATGACCGCATTTTGAAATATGCTTTTGGCGCTACATTATCAGAAAACCAAAAAGAGCCGCAGGCAATGAAGAAAACAAAAAGGGACAGCGCAAAAATGAGTTTTTTAATGGGTATTCCGGCCGCTTTCATGGCAATGATTTCATATCGTTCTCCCAGCGACCCGAAGGTCATAAGCGAAGATAACAGTATTGCCAAAGGAGCAGCTAAAGAAACAAAGGTGGCGGAAGCATAAAAGAGAAACTCTAAAACTATGGCGATTTCCAATCCTTTTCCTACCAAATCATCCACGTACTTCCATAAAAATTGCATTAACAAAATGAATAATGCAAAGAAAAAAGTGAGGGCAAAAGGTCCTAAAAATTTTTTAAAGAGGTATCTATAAATTATTTTCATGACCTATTAACGAAATTAATAATCGCCAATTGTTTCGGGGAGCTGATTTAATGCTATTTGTGCTTGTTCCTCATTTGGGGGTGAGCCGTGCCATTTGTGCGTTCCCATCATAAAATCCACACCCATACCCATTTCCGTGTGCATGATGACTACTACCGGCTTTGATTTTTGGGCAAGTTTTTTGGCTTCTTCCATTTGTTTTACTACATTTTCCATGATATTTCCCTGCATTTCTATCACTTTCCAGTCGAATGCTTCAAATTTGGCGTGCAAATTGCCCAAGCTGCACACATCGTCGAGCGCACCGTCAATTTGTTTTTGGTTGTAGTCTATAATGAGGATGAGGTTATCTACTTTATTTGCTGCGGCAAACATTATGGCTTCCCAATTTTGTCCTTCTTGCAGTTCACCATCGCCACACAGCACGTACACCAAATTGGGGTCGTGGTTTGCTTTTTTGGATAGCGCGGCGCCGATAGCTACGGAAATTCCTTGCCCCAACGATCCGGAAGCTACTCTGATGCCCGGTAGATCGTAATTTGGAGAAGGATGTCCTTGCAAGCGTGATCCCAGCAACCGGAATGTTGCCAACTCTTTTACGGGGAAATAGCCTCGTCGCGCCATCACGCTGTACAACACCGGCGAAATGTGCCCGTTGGAAAGGAAGAACATCTCTTCACCGGCTCCGTTTTGGGAAATATTTTCGGGAGCGCTGTTTAAGATGTTAAAAAACAGGGCGGTCATAAAATCGGCGCAACCGAGCGAGCCGCCGGGGTGCCCTGATTTTGCGGCGCAAACCATGCGGACGATGTCGCGGCGCACTTGGGTGGCGATTTGTTCTAATTCAAAAATGTGCATATTGTTTTGGCAATTTCTTTAAACTCTTCTTCCGTAAATTTTAAGATTTCTTTCCCGTGGTTCATGTCGCCTTCTACTTTAATGGGGATTAAATGAATGTGCGTGTGCGGCACTTCCAAGCCGATTACTTTGATGCCTATTCTTTCGCAGGGGATTGCTTTTTTCAGCGCGGTGGCAATTTTTTTAGAAAACAGCATCAAGCCGGTAAGTTGTTCATCGGATAAATCGAAGATATAATCGTTTTGTATTTTAGGAATGACCAACGTGTGTCCTTTCGACGTGGGACGGATATCTAAAAATGCGAAATAATCGTCGTTTTCTGCAATTTTATAACAAGGAATATCGCCTTTAATAATTTTTGTGAAAATTGTTTCCATCTTATCTTGATATTTTGATGATTTTGAATTGCATGGTTCCTGCCGGCGCCTGAATGGTGGCAACGGCATTTTTCGCTTTGCCAATTAAGCCTTTGGCGATGGGGGAGGCAACGGAAATTTTTCCGGCTTTAAAATCAGCTTCCGATTCCGGCACTATGGTGTAGGTCATCTCCATATTATTTGCCAAATTTTGGATAGTTACAATGGAGTAAATCAATACTTTAGAAGTGTCAATTTTTGTTTCGTCCAAAATACGCGCATTGGCAATCAAATTTTTTAATTTTCCAATTCTAAGTTCCAACAAACCTTGTGCTTCTTTTGCAGCGTCGTACTCTGCATTTTCAGATAAATCGCCTTTATCTCTTGCTTCGGCAATGGCTGCGGAGGCTTTTTGACGTTCAACGGTTTCCAAGAGTTTTAATTCGCATCTTAGCGCGGAGAGGCTCTCTTCGGAATAGTATTTAAATTCGTTCATAGTTGGTTAATTGTTTATTTAATACCGGTAAAAAAAGAAATTAAAGAGGCTTACTATAAGCCTCTTTAAGTTGTAGTTATAAAAGGGAGAAAAATCTTACAAGCAGATTTTCAATCCAATATAGTGATTTCCTTTCCAGAAATTAGTAAAGCGATAAGCATAATCTAACAAGAGTTGTTGATTTCCTCTTCCTTTTTTAGCTAAAGGCACCCCAACCGTAACGCCGGCGCTTGGTCCTAAGTAAAAACTATCTGCGTTCGCAAAAATTTGATTTTTTCCATCAATATTTCTTGTTTGAAAACTTTGCAACATGTAGCCTGCACGTACTTGAAAGAATTGCATAAATCCGTACTCAATACCTAAGTTGAAGTTATCGCGCGAATAAGCATTGGCAGTGAAAGATCCGGCTAATGTAATACGGTGCATAGCGTCGGTACGTGTTAATCCTTCGGCTTTTCTGTCTTCTTTGTCCATAGCTTGATATGCTTCACTGAAGATGAGAAAGTCGTAAGATAAACCGATGGTAAGTAATGCAGGAAGTTCATACTGAGCTTGCCGGAATTCCACAGTAGAGA
This sequence comes from Lentimicrobiaceae bacterium, assembly GCA_009787485.1. Taxonomy (GTDB): domain Bacteria; phylum Bacteroidota; class Bacteroidia; order Bacteroidales; family WCHB1-69; genus WRNX01. The sequence continues at coordinate 13,199 of WQWP01000002.1, forward strand.
TATGGTTGGTACCTTCCAACACTCCTCTGGTTGAAATACCGTCTCCTTTATAGCTCATGGGTACTCCCAGGTTTTGCAACACTACACCAATTTTAAAGTTTTCGTAGGGTCCTGAGAGGTATTGTACGCCCACATCAATCGCGATACCATTAGCGCGGAGGTCTGAAATACTTTCATTTACAATTTTAAATGAAACACCTCCGTGAATAAATCTGTTAAATGATTTCGCATAATGGATGCCGATGTAGTTCAATCGGGGAGAAAAGATAGCTCCATTGCCGTCGGGTTGATCTACGGTAGTCATGGAAATATCTCCGAATCCCATGGCAAATATGGAAACTGCTACTGTTCCCAGGTCAATTCTGCGGCCGGTTTCTTTATTTTTAGCCGACAGCCCTTGTCCAACGCCGAAAGCATTGATATTAATACCGCCGAATGATCCGGCGAGGTATTGTGTGTGTGTGAAAGCCACTTCTGTTCTTTTAGTAAAAGCGAGTCCGGCAATATTACTGAATACGGATTCTAATCCGCGTGTTTCTGCTACGCCGCACGAACTCCAACCGGAAGAACGCGCCCACGGGTCAATAAGAAGATGCTGTGCTCCGGACTGACCTGAACGGTCTCTGTTTCCTGCCATTGCGGTAAATGTAACGACACAAAAACCGAGCATGATACAGATGATTAGTAAGGTTCTATATATTTTTTTCATAATCTAAAATTTTTAAGGTTACTAATTAACAATATGGTTAGAATGTATTCAAGTCGGTTGGACGCATCGTGCAGAAGAATTTCAACATTCTTTCGCCGATCCCCGGACAGTTAACATGAATTATATATACACCGCCTGCAATGGGGATATTGGCAAAGTTTTTCAAATCCCAGTTTACAAAAGACGTTTCGGTATCCCCTTTGGTTAGTGTACGCACTAAAATTCCACTTACCGTGAAAATATTGATAGTTACGGGCGCATCATTTTTCAAACCTGTGGGTAGATTAGTGATTTTAACCATGGTTTCCAGCGCATTTCCTTCATACAAGGAGGCGCCATAATAAGGATTAGGCACAATGTTGATTTGATCGAGCACGGTTTGATATACCCGCGTATCATTGAATGTAGGCGCCAATTCTTTGGTAGAGACTTTATACACGGGATAACCCAGGTGGTCGAGATCTGCCGGAACGGTATATTGTCTTTGTGCCGGAGAGTTATACCATCTTGAAATGTATCGCATGTAAGGACGCGTAACCCGTATTTTATAAGTAACCTCGCTACTCAGCCATTGTCTTCGGAGTTCCGGATCTTCAGGCTGCATGGGAATATGCGTGTACATTACGTTGTTGAATAATTGCATTTTAATAGTTCGCTCCCATATTATAGTGAGGGGTAATCTCGGCCTGGTCGGGTGATTCGGAATCATAAATTGATTAAATTTTTGAACCAACCATTCTCCCTGGTCATAAGACGGACATTCATAAGCAGGATACTTTTTTGTTTCGGGGTCAATAAAGCTTTCATACGCAACACTCGGCGCCATGTTACCTCCGCTTGGCGTTCTTATTAAAGTATCCATAAGGTTAAAGTTACGTTTTGCATTGTTTAGAAAATCATTTTCCGGAAAATGATAACCATAGTGGTTAGGGTTATGATTAGGCGGACTGTCACTTGGTTTTGCTACACCACCATACAATCCATCCGAATTAAAAAAGAGTCCGGCGGTATTTCCTGCACTATTACAAATATAAACATAATGCATTCCACCCCAAATTCTTTCTATTCCAAGATCTGTTAATCTAACCCGCTGATTTATTTGTACAAATTCAAACAACATATCGTACTGCCATTGAGGAATGGGAGTTCCTGCTCTTATAAAAGGAATATCCAACGTATCAACATCTTTTGTGGCGAGTGCATATACATAAGTGGGGTTGAATATCATATCGTTTCCATTGATAAGGTTACCATATTTTGCCAGGGTGGTGTCAGAATTTTCACCGAACATGATATTCAAACGCTCACCTGTTTCAAGATTTACGGCATATCCGGGGAACCAGCCCATGCCTTGATTTCCAGTGGGGCCAAAACCATCTGTGGCATCGGGAGTAGGATTACCATCTTTATCAACGGATATTGCTTTTCTCGGTTCATTTTTCAATGCTCCTCCTTCTGCTTTAGTACGATCTGAGCACGATTCTAATACCACACATCTTGTCCATTTATCCCGATCCGGTGTAAGTACAATATCCACTGAATAGAGATTGGTCATCGTTTGATTATAACCGGGCTGTCTGGTGGGTAGTTGTATATCTTGAAAGCTGTAATAAGCAGGGAGGGGTTCCTGAGCTTGAATAGTGGTAGTACCGGGACCGGGGCGAGGAAAAGTATTTTCATCAGGGTTAACATATTTTGCTTGCGGCCCACCGTCGTATGGGGAAGCTAACACATATGGCGCCCATGTTCCGTTGCAAAGGGTTCGAAATTCACCTGTATAATCTTTAAAAGCACGATCTTGTATCCAATTTGGCGCTCCTGTTTGCTGATCAACACGGAACGACAGGCGGTTCGTAATAAAAAATGCATCTTCCAATCTCCATCTTTCATATTCATTTTTAACAGGAGGGTTACCTGCATAAGCAGCAGGATCCTCCCATTTACCTTTGTCGCGATTTCCGGCACGAATCCAATTTGAAGGAACATCCACGGAAGCGCTCATCAAGCCTGTGATCCATTGACTATTAGGTCTTTCAAAAATAACATCGCCTTGCGGAGGATCAATTTTTCGAGATTGTGCATAGTGAAGTTTTGCTTTATAGTCATTATATTTAACTATACCGAGCGTGTCACCCATAATACGCCCCCAAATTGCAATAATTTCGGGTTGGGTGTTCACAAAATCGATATTTGTAATGCCCACAGAGATACCTAACGGGAAGATAATTTGTTCGTTATGTTGCCCGATTGATGTTTGAGAAGTAAACACACGCATTGCGTTGCCATAATTATCTATTAAACCGGCTTCTATTAATTCCTCATCCGATACGGTTGGGTCAATAGAAAGTATCCAATACGCATCGTTAGATAGATCGGTAGTAGCATTGTTTATGACAGAATCTCTAATAATAATCGTGTAATCGTATGGTTTTACGCGAAGCGGGTCTATTACTTTTACATTGAGGGGACCTGCATTCTTTTCATATTTAAGTTCGGCAGCTCTAAATGTACTATTGCCGGCAGCGTCTTTATCGCCACCTTTCACGATGTAGTCAATCGTTTCTTTTGTAAGTTCCAATGGCACACCGCCATTTCCTTGTCCATCCACACGAATAATGTTTGGAATGGAGCCATAATCGCTGTTTAGCGTAAGGCCTCCGCCATGAACAGATGGTGGATGCGGTATTGCGGGAATTGCTGTAACAGACCTTCCTTCTGCTGTTTTTCGACCTCTCAGATAGGGGAGTTTTTGTCCAACTAATCCTATGGGGCTGCTATCGTCAATGAAGAAGGGCGCATATTCGTTATAAGCATAAGCGATGGCAATGAAATAGTATGTTTTGTAATTCACTAATTGCCGGTTTCCTGTAGCAAAAGCATCCTGGATAACTTCAAATGAGTGTTCGATACCGAGGTTGGCGCCATCCACCTTTTCTCGTGGAACAGGCACCTGCAAACTTTCATCAAACTCCCAATTGATAAGTCTTCCGACAGGACGACCATTCTTATCAAAGTTAACAACATCATATTGTCGTATTATTCGAGCCAAACTTGGATTGTCCAAATCGTTGGCGCCTACTTCAGGGCCTGCAACCTGGAATATTTGGTATCCTTCAAAACGGTAATACCGATCATAAAATATAGTGTCGAAGGTTGTTGAAAACACCGTGGTATCCCCACCAAAATAGATCACAGTATCCTTTGTAAAAAAGATCACCGTATCTATTCCGCCTATACTAACTATTAATGAGTCGCTTATAGTAATTTTCATTGAGTCAATACGATGTTGTATTACGTCAATTCTAAGTTCTGGAATAGTGGGGTCCATTTCTTCATAGTCTTCCAGTTCATTATTACCTGCGGCGCTATTAGATAACAATAAGATAAGTTTTTGGTCATATTCTCTAATTGTTAAATTGGGCGCATCTGGGCCATCCAATACTTTGAAACAATTTTCGAACAGCGCCTGACATCTATCATCTGCAATAATTAACAGACTGATAGAAGCTTGCACTCCGCCTTGTGTGGCGCGCGCCCACGGAATACCTACCGTGATATAGTTACAAGCGCCTTGTTTGAGAGTAAATGGCCCTGCAGATTGCATAAAACGGCGGTCATCCGGGGAGTTTCTTTTAGATCCTGTTCCATTCGGGTCTTCTTCCGACCAGGTTCCTGTTCTACCTCCGTTTCCATAGATGGCTCCCGGTTGCACTCCTCTGGTGCCCCAGTTGCAATAGTCGGTGCCTCTTGGGAACATAAAATCACACTCCGCAGTATTTTTGTTATCAAAGCCATTTCCACCGTAGGTCATTCGTTGACCATTTTTCCATATTCCTCTCAAAAGATTGTAAAATTCAACGGCATTACCGGGGTCTCCAATTTCAGAGCTACTATTATTATGGTAAACAAAGCGTCGCATTCCGAAACGTTCATTATCTACAATTCCATCGCCAAAGTTTACACCATTGATGGCAAATTGATTGTTATATCGTATAGGCATGGTGTCTTTAGTACCGTCATGATTTGTAATTTCAATTGTTTTCGTAGGGTGAGGTTCTGAAAGATCTTTCGGACCATTCGGATACTGATCAATTGGCCACTGTTCAAACAAATAATCTACAAATAGCCTGCAGTATTCTCTTTGTGTCTCACTTCCGGTAGCATCAGCTAACTCTTTATGGAATTTAGGATTGTCGGAACCGTCCGGGTCAATATAGGGACCTTGAAAGAAGTCCACTCCTACTGCCGGAGGATTAGATCCATAAGCCCAAAACTGTCCGGTGCCATCAATTTCAACACCATTATAACAATACCCCATACCTCTGTTTACATCACAACCCACATAGTCGTCTTGTGCATATCCCAAGTCGGGGTCCACCCATTGTGAGAAATAAGTATTTCTGAGTGTATTTCTACCACGGTTAATGATTTCATAAGAATAGAACGTCATTTTATTCAACTCGTCATTAGTAGCAAAAGCAAATGCTTGTACCCTTATTTCAAGTCCGATAGATCTATTACTTCTTGATTCGGTATGTGCTCCCCCCCTGTCATTAAGGAACCAAAAAATGGTTTCGTCACCTTTAAGTACGTGGTCTGCATATATCATCATGTTGTCTCTGTATTCGAAGTCTTGTTGTTGGCGTGTCCATATACGTTCCGGAGGCATAGGTAAAGCTTTACTATTTTGATATCTTCCTGTTGGGCTGGGATTTGTTCCATCAGCCGACTCGCTCCATGGCAGTTCTTTTGCTCTCTCTCTATTCACATCAGTCCATGGGCAAAGCTCATTCTCAAAGTCGTAATAAGGATAGTCGCCCAGTTGAGGCCGATACACAGTAGGGTCATTCCCTCCCCATGTTTTATACGGCGCCAAATACATTGATTCTCCATCTACTCCATTACCGGGCCATTCTAAAATAGACTGTGGGATCACGTATTCGGGATCATTTTCTATTTGGGCTCTGATATGTCTTTCTACTTCTACACGAGAAATTGGAAAGAATCTATCATAACGGCTACAGGTAGGTTGGTCAATAGATCCGTCTTTCATTTTCAACGGGCCAGTCCAAAAGTCGTTTCCTCTTTGCCCGAATGTCATAGCAGCTACATAAAGTTGTTCTGCATCATCTTGTCCTCCAATCCAAAGCGCAGCTGAAAACATAGAGGTTTTACCGGATCCTTTAGGAACCTCATATTCTGCGATTTCTTTAAACCACATAGTTCCATTGGTTTTCAAGAAGGCTCTTACAAGGTTTAAGGAGAGTTCTGTGTTTCTTGCAGGCGCTAAACAATCTGCAGACGCTTTGGGCGCTTTAGTTTTCACAATAGGACCCTTATATTTTTCAGCCTGCACTTGTAAAGTGCCCATCATGAAAATAAGGGATAAAACAATTAAAAGTTTAAATTTACTATTCATATTATTTATATTTTACAAGGTGAAACATTAAAAAGAAAACGATACGCCCAAGTGCACTCTAAAGGGTCGTGTAAAATTATAGGGATTTGCAATTGCCATTTCGTAGAAATTGATAGCTGAAGCTACCGGCATTCCGAAAGCAGTTCCTCTTGCTATTTGAGTTTGGAACAAGGAGGAAGACAGGTATCCGTCATCAATCGGGCTTCCTGTGTAGTCGTAAACACCTTGTACATTCTTTATATTGAAGAGGTTTTGAAAGTCTAAATATACAGTAAGCAAACCGGGTTTATTTTTGCGTTTTCCGCCTTCGGTTTCTTTTTTACTTGCTAAATTGAGGAAGAACGATTTATCAATACGCATATCACAGGTAAAGATCCAGGGCATATTCGCTCCGTTGATAGATCCTTTTAGCTGTCCGGCTTTTCTTTCTCCCCATTGTAAAGCGGAATATACGATAGCCGAGCGTGAATAAGGCATACCGGAAGCCGCAGAGGCCATTAAGGTGACTCCTGAGTTTTCCAACCACCTAATCTCCTTTGTTCTATCAGTACCTCTCTTTTGTTTAATAGTTTTTGGCCCGTTGTACTGAGTTCCCGAGTGGAAGCGGAGGTCAATGGTTCCGGAAATATTATGCCGCTGGTCGTCCGATAAGTTAACCAATGTTCTCAAGTTCGGTTGTCCCGAAGCGATAATGGCAAGGTTTGAACCCGGGCTTGATCCGGTTCCTTTAGCAAACTGTAAGGTGTAGTTTATACGGAAAGATAAATTCTTAGTACCCCTCATGTCAAGTCCTAACACATATCCTTGTACTGTACCAAAGTCTTGGTTTTCGAAAGAGTAATAAGTGTTTGGATAAGCGCCTGTGAAACGGTAAGATTGAATCATGTCTCTTTTTTCGGAGTAGTAAGCCGCAATACGAAGCGCTGCATTTTCTCCTACTTTTTGCCGGAATCCGATTTCATAGTCCACACTTCGCTGTGCGCGCAGTTTCGGGTTATTAATAATGTCGTTAGCAGATTGATTGTTTGTAATAAACAAATAGGAAACGGGGTCAATGAGCAAATTCGTAGCGCGGTAAGTAATAATGTTATAGTGCGCATAAAACAGTGAGTTGGTAGATACCGGGAAAGAGAATGAAATCCGTGGCATCAAACTCCATTGAGGGTTATACCTTTCAAACGCATCGCTTGAAACTTTAGAAGGAGCGTCGGGATCGAGCGCCTCTCTTAAAATGGGTCCACCTGTTCCCAAAACGCCGGTGGGGTCAGTAATTTCTTGTCCTCTGTTATTATACCATGTTTTTCCCTCTCTATAGGCTACCACTCCCGATGTTGGTGCGCCTCCCAAATCATTATCAGCAGTAGATATATAAGGAACCCAGTCTCCGGTAGCGTTATTGGGGAAGCTGAAATTTCTCCAGGCTTCGGGAACGTTTGGATTGTTTCGGAGTTGTCCTACCGTCCAGGCATCTCTCAATAAGAACGGGTCTCTTAATACCCATTGGTTGGCATTAAAATAGTCTAAACGTAATCCTACATTGAAAAGGAGGTTAGAAATAGAGAACTTATCTTGTAAGAAAATCGCCAAATAAACCGGTTCAAAAGCGCCGATAGCATATTTATCTTTTTCGTGCAAATCTCCTCCGCTGAAAAAGTTAGTTAAGCTTATTTTTTTATTTGAGATGGCGCCGGTATAGTCGTATCCGCTATAGTTAACCAACGGATTAATACCATTTCTGAGCAACTCGAAATTAGAGAATAAATCTAAACTGAAATCATTGGGGTCATAGCTGTCAATATCAAGAAATATTTGATTATTGTCAATGCCTCTGCGTGCTCTAAGATTTCTGTCAAAATTAGAAAGATTGGTCAAAATAGGATACATAAGTGTATCTATAATGGCTCCTGTGGTGGGATCGAACACGGGGTTGTTACCACCAAGTTGCCAGTATGGGTTTGCAAAATCGAAGGGGAACTGGCCGTCGTCGTAAGTCAACTCTCTCATACGACTCCACAAGCCTATAGCGTTCACAGAATAATTTCTGGTGGTAAGTTTTTCAAATTCAAATCCAAACTTCACATCGTGGTCTTTAATATTAAGAGATAAACTGGCTCTTGCGCCAATGGCGTCTTGTCTCGCTTTGGAATACCCTCCTGCATTGCGCCCCGGTGAGGTATATAATCCGTTGGCAATATTGTTGGGAATATCTCCATTTAAAAGCGCTTGATAGTTTCCATATACTTCATTAGTTAAGTTGAAACCTCCCAGAAACTGCCAAACTAAAGCGCGGTCAACGTCAGAAGCGTTGTTAATATCTACCCCTGTTTTTTCTTTTATAAAATCAATGAAATTTTGAGTATAAGGTAATAATTCGGGATTATAATAGTTTCCGTTATTGAGATATCCGTCTTTTTCAAATGTTACCCAGTTTGCAGCCTGATAGTTTACCAATTTCATAGCCCTCATCATACTATCTCTTCCGGTAAAGGGGTTATATACCTGCATCATTTCCGGCATATACAAGTCGCTTCTTTCGGTAGTAAACTTACCGATATAGCCATATCCGAAGAGGTTATCTTTAAGAACTCTGTCTTGAGATTTTCCATTATATAATGTATAATTAACATTAATGTCATACATTACATTTTTTAGGATAGCATTTGCGGCGGTATCTGTTTTTACGCGGTGGTTTATTCTGGCGCTTAAACGCAGTGTATTATTTACCCCCATTCCGCTATTGTTTGCATTAAAGAGTGCATTGAATCTTCCCCAGTTAAGCCATTCCATGTATTCATACGATCCGGTGAAAGAGATGCGGAGATTGTTTTTGGATCTTCCTCGTGCATCTTTTCCACCTCCCATAATATCAATTTTTCCGGTAGCAATAAAGCCCCAGTCTTGAGCTTGCTGACGTACTCTTACTTGTTTAAAAGCGTCGCTTCCCAAATCATTCGCTCTGTAATAAGGCACGTATCTTCCGGTAGCGAATCTGTATTCGATGGGGTTGTTAATAATATCTTGCGTAACCTCTGGTTTAGCCATCCATGATCCGCCTCGGAGTGGTCGGCTGTCCATGTTATAAGTACCTTCGGCAGCGATGAAGAATCCCATACGTGGTGGGTCTTGGGGGGTTTTACCTCTAAGAATAGGACCGGAGATGTTAGCTGCAGCCAACATTTGTCCATATCCTTCCACAGAGCTTCGGAGTTCTACGCTTCCGTGGTAGTCTTTCGCTACGCCACGGGTGGTGATCACGGTGAAGCTCGTACCGTCTCCAAATTCAGCGGGGATACCGCCTTGAATAAGTTCGGCGCCTTCCACCGCTTGCATGGGCACGCCGGCATTTCCACGCACCCGCACGCCGTCGATCATGGTTTGTTGACCATCACTACGGTTACCGCGCACGGCTGCGATATTGCCGTCCACAGAGGCAACACCGTCTAAGTTTGAGAGGGCGGCCGTAATAGAACGTCCGGGCGTTTTACGCACTTCATCTCCGGTTAATTTTGAAGAGGAGGTCGTGTTGTCTTGCGAGAAGATGGGTGGTACCCATTCCACTATTACCTCTTCCAATTCGGTAGAAGCGCAATCAACCACAAGGTTAACAAACTTCACTTCCGAAGCTGACACATAAATACCCGTTTGGGTGTAGGTAATCGGGCAAGTTGCTCCACCGGCAGTAATGTCGTACGTACCTGCTGCAATACCAAAGATTGAGTATTCGCCGCGGTCATCGGTGTATCCACCGTTGAGCACCTTACCATCCTGTTTTAAAAGAATTTGCAGGAATGGTACCGGAGATCCGTCAGGACTTTTTACTACCCCTTTAATGGTACTTTGGGCGTAAAGCACGCTCCCAGCCAACATACACAAAGAAAGTGTAAAGAGTAATTTTTTAATCATAGCCATTAAATTATATTAAACATAAAATTAGAATTTTCAGGAATGCGAAAATATGAATTATTTCTTTTCGGTTACAAAGAAATAAAAAAAAATCATAAAAAAAGCAGTAATTAATTAGCTTTTAGTGTTTTTAAAAATCTCACTAAACAAGAAAGCTCTTTGAAGCTCTGTGCCTTCAAAACCTTCTAATAATACAATATTATTTTCTGAATCAATATTTTGTGAAATGTTTTCAGAAGTTTTTACGGGAGGACTCACTGTTCCTGTATTTTGTGTTTTTTTATTTTTTTTGTTCGTTTTTGTATAAAAATCGGCATTTTGTGGTGAATTATGAACATCATATTGTCGAAAAATGACTACCGGATCGAGGGGATTATACGAGTCTGCTTCCTGTGGAAAATCATGATAAGACTCTTCCGCTCTTTCCGGCGAAGATTGCTTTTTCTTTTTCGATTTTATATACAAGCTAAAAATTGAAATAGCGATTGCGAAGAGTAAAAATATGATTTGTTCGGTGTCCATAATTATTGATTTAAATTTTCTTACCTCACACCCCTTACCTCTCTGTAAATTCTTGATATTATTTTTTTCGTATAAAGCGGAAAGTCGGCTTTCATCATCCAGTCGTAGTAAGGAGGTTCTATCATGAAAACTTTTTTAACCGGCACGCCTTTATACTTTCCAAAGTTGAAGACTTCTTCGTCGTTTTCATTGAAAATAACGTGTCCGGCAAAATCAACGGTGCGGTTCTCACGAGAAAAATTGCTGAGCATTTTTACGTTGTTTTCTAAAGTGGTAACTTTTCCGGTTTTGGCGTCTTCGTGTGTTTGTCCTTCATACTTAGCTAATTGTCCTTTTAAAATTTCAAAAGTAGCGCGCGTATCTGCGAGAGCTTGGTGTGCATTGGTTAATTCTTTTTGGCAGTAAAAACGATAAGCGGCGCTTAAATTCCGCGGCTCCATTTTATGAAAGATGTTTTGCACGTCAATGCAATTTTTGTCTCTTAAATCAAGGTCTTTGTCTATTCTCAAAAACTCTTCTACCAACAAAGGCAGGTCAAACTTATTGGAATTGTAACCCGCCAAGTCGCAACTTTCTAAAAACAAGAGAATTTCGTTTGCTACTTCTGCAAAAACGGGCTCGTTTTTCAAGTCGGCGCTGCTAATGCCGTGCACCGCTTCCGCTTCTTTAGCAATAGGCATTTCGGGGTTTATGCGCCATACTTTTTCTTCCTCACTGCCGTTGGGATTTATTTTGAGCAAGGCTAACTCTATAATTTTATCTTTTCCAATATTTAAACCGGTTGTTTCTACGTCGAAGAAGACAATGGGGCGGGAGAGGGTTAAAGTCATTAGTGGTTAGTGGTTAGTGGTTAACGGTTAGTGATTAGTGGTTAGTGGTTAGTGGTTAGTGGTATGAGGTATGTGGTATGTGGTATTATTCAATATTCAGTCCTGTCTTGAATTAAATTCAGGATAATTCAGGACAATAAACTTTTAATTCTTAATCAATTTGAGTGTTTCAAACGTATTATTTTCTTTATGTATCCTTACGAAATATATGCCTGTTGGCAACTGAGAAATATTTATCTTAATTCCACTGTTTTCCGTTCTGCCTTCTGCCTTCTGCTTTCTGCCCATCATATCATAAATCTCAATATTCGTGATTCGTGATTTAACATTTATAATTTCAATCCAATCATTTGCCGGATTTGGCTTTAACATAGCAGGGACTGGCGACGGTTCGCAACAATTTGGAGATGAAGTGATTTCACCGAAAACAGGCCTTAACATTGGAGTGCCTTTGAAGACAGATTCTTCCCATATTCCACGCGTGTTAAATCTGAAAAACTCCCGCGAGTCGGTATTTTGGTCGAAACCGATATTCAACTGTACGTTGCCGTGTTGCTGAAAGCCTACCCAAAAAGTTCCCGATACCGGAACTTTCTTATTAAACGGATATTCTACAAAGTCCAAAAAATCTTCTTCAAAACCAGGCCGGTTTCCTTCCAAAGTATAGAGTGTGTCACCGGGTACCCCATTGTTATCTTTCCAAACAAAGATAGAGAATAGGGCGTTTTCGTTTGCAGAATTTCTTGTTTGGTTGAACCACATACGCACTGCACTTAAGTCATCGGGCTCCTTCAACGAAAATTTCATCGCCAAATAAGCTACATTAAATTGATTATTAATACAATATCCATACTCTGCCGTGCCGTCGTCATACGCATAATAATCGTAAAATTTTTGTTCAAACACACAAGTATCATTGGCAAGAGCAAAATCTTCAGCCTCAGCAATTCGAAAAATATGGGTGATCGTAAAAACAGTAGTATCCTTTAAAACCGGCGTAAATCCAATTGCCGGAAAAGCTTGATCCGGTTGGCTCTGAATGCCTTTCTCGAAATAGTGCATAATCTGAAAAGCATGCATTAAAATATTATATTCATAGACCACATTTCCATGTTGAGTAATGTTATATTGATAAATTGAAGTACGCGCTGCATCACTAAGGTTGGTAAGTTGATTAGTAAAATTAGATTTCATATTTGAGGGTTGAAACTGCTTCCACGGCATCGCCTGATAATTGTTTAAGAAAGAGGTGGTAGGACTTACAAAAGCCAGGTCGTTCGTAAAAATATCGTTAGAGTTTCTATTCACATCCAAACGGATATAATCAATATGCCATTGATCTACATTGCCTTCCCAGCCCGCAATGCCTTGTTGCGGCTCGAGGCTTGCAAAGTTTCTAAATCGAAACTGAAAATTATCACAGAGATACTTAGGGTCGGTAATGGGGATTAACACCTGCCTAAAATATTCGAGGGGATTTTCGGCAAGCCATTCATCAATATTAAACCCGTGCGAAAACCAAACTTGATCCCAATAAGTGACATAAACAGTGTCTTCCAATACGGTATAACCAAATTCAAGTATCAGTAAGTCGTTATGTTCGGGCTGGTTTCCAATAGTTGCTTCCACGCCTGCACCTGCTACCCCTCCGCCTCCGGGTTGAAAGTAAAAACTGAAATAGATAGAGTCTGCCGGCGTAATTCTCCGAATCGTATCTGCCAAAAACAACGAATCCAATCTGATATAGCGCGAGGTCAGCGTGTCGGCGCCTCTGGGAGTAGTGGTCAAATGAGGATAAAGTTCTCCGTGTTCGTTCAGGGCATCTAAGGTAACCACACCAATAGTGGGCGGAAAAACCGGAAATGTATGATTTACAAAAGCCTGTTTGTCCATAAAAAGTTTTTCATTAGGATAACCGGTATAATTAGAAAAGTCTTCAAAAAAAGGCAATAACAGCGGAGCGTGTTCAGCGGTAGATTTCTGTTTAAAAATTTCTCTATGTTGCTGATTTTCTTTGATAATTTGAGGGTTTGTTCGGAGGCCCGTTAAAAATTCCTGAGCTCCTAAGGGAGCGCACAAGCCCAACAAGAAGAACAAGAGTAGTATTTTACTAACAAGAGGTCGTATAAAATTGTAATAAGTATTCATTATTCTATGGTTTCGTTTTCATTTTCAAAAGGTAAATCGTCCGTATTTTTTCCAACCACTAAGGTGATAGTTTCCCCTGCGCTGATTTCGGTTCCCGGCGCAATCGCCCGTCCTCTGTAAAGCTGCTCTAACACAGCATTTTCATAATGATCCGGTTTAAAAATAACCGGTCCGCACTCCAACCCGATGGACTTTAACATAATTTCTGCCTGCCGCAAAGAGATATCTTGCAATTGCGGCATAATTACTTTCGGAGGCTCGCTCGAAGCCACCGTAACATACACTTTTCTTCCCTTTTTCACCATCTCGCCCACGTGCGGGTCTTGCTTCAACACAGTTCCGGGCGGCACACTTCTATCATATATATAATCTGAAATAACAATAACGTAGTCTTTAGCCCCTCCTTCATTATTCATTATTCCATATTCAATATTCAATAACTCCTGCGAATCCATCCCTATAAAATCGGGCATCACCACTTCTGTTCCATGCCGCGTATAAGAAGACAAAGCAAAAAGAGCGATCATACAAATGATAACGAACGCACCAATAGCCAATAAGATATGAAATCCCAATTTTCGAGGTGAAGAAAAAAAAGTTCGCAATCCGGACATTAGAGCATAAGTATTGTTTATAAACAACAAAAATATAATTTTATTATAATTGAAGGTGTAATAAAAATTAGGTATAAATTATTTTAATAGTTTTGCAGCGATGTTTTAACTTTTTTTCAACATGAAAAATTATCTTATATTTTTTTTAACTGTCATAACCATTTCGGCGCAAGCGCAGGATCTCGACAGTTTGTATAATGTTTTCAGTAATGCAAGAGGGGCAAAGCGCATCGCTACCGCGAATGAAATTGCAAAATTTGCTTACGAAAACGAGTATCTTGACCATTTGATCACACTGAAAAATTCTGATGAAGAATCATTGGTTAAAGCAATCATTTACAATGCGATGGGGAATTATTTTTTGTCAACAAAAGTAAATTACGAAAAAAGTCTTGGTTTTTTCAAATTGTCGCTCGATAATTATGAAAAAGTAGGAAATGATACCGTTATAAACATATTAAATTCTGACATTGGAACTATTTATGCCCGACTTGGTGATTACGAAAACGCCATAGCATATTATTTGATCGGAACGAAACAATTATGTGCTTTTTCAACGTAACGCTTACGATTTATTGAGTGAAGCATACGACAAACTCGAAAACGCCAAATCCTATTATTATCATGTAAAATTTACCAATCTCAACGATTCAATTTTTAAGGAAGCAACTCACAAACAGCTCAACGATTTTCAGATAAAATACGAAACTGCCGAAAAACAACTTCAAATAGAGCAGCAACAAACGCAACCGCGAACTTGCCGAAATAAATGCCATCAAAGATAAATTTTTCAGCATCATTTCGCACGATCTGCAAAACCCTGCTCTGGCTCAACGCAATGCGCTGCAAGTAGTAGCAGAGAATTTGAATGTTTGGGATACCGGAACATTGTCCAATTCTATCCGGCATCTGCTCAAATCGGCAAACGGAATACTCGAACTGCTTCATAACCTGCTCACATGGGCGCAGATACAAACGGGAAGGAGAAGTTTTATACCTCTGTCGTTTAATCTCGTTTCCGAACTGCACCCCGACTTGGAGATTATACGGAATATGGCAATTCAAAAAGATATTGCATTCGAGGCACTGATGCCCGAAGATGCCGTGATTACCGGCGACAAAGATATGCTGATTACCGTGGTGCGCAACCTGTTGACCAATGCCGTTAAATTTACCGCGCAGGGAGGAATGGTAACGTTGGATATTTCCCCGTGTAGAGATGGGGCGCGCCCCGTCTCCACAACAAGATATATCGTTTCTGTAAGCGACACCGGAGCAGGCATCGCCACAGAGCAAATTCCAAATTTGTTTCGCATTGATAATCAACGTTCTGCGTACAGTGCTACCAACGAAACCGGAGCCGGATTAGGCTTGATTGTTTGCAGTGAATTTCTAAAAAAACATGGCAGCAAACTTCATATAGAAAGTGAAGAAGGGAAAGGAAGTAAGTTTTGGTTTGAATTGTCTTAATCCTATTTTGAATATCTTT
This sequence comes from Lentimicrobiaceae bacterium, assembly GCA_009787485.1. Classification (GTDB taxonomy): domain Bacteria; phylum Bacteroidota; class Bacteroidia; order Bacteroidales; family WCHB1-69; genus WRNX01. The sequence continues at coordinate 28,833 of WQWP01000002.1, forward strand.
CATTGCTCTTTGCCAATACGTTTTTTTCTTTTTGCTGAAAGAAATTTATTTTAATATTTTTGCCGCCCAGTAAAGAGAAACAATGAACAACCTGTTAGAAAAATTAGAAGCTATTTACCAACGCTGGATATCTATTGGCGAGGAGATTACGCAACCCGATGTGATGTCGGATATGAAACGGTACATCAAACTGAATAAGGATTATAAGGATTTGACCGCCGTTGTGGAAGCGTATAAAGAGTATAAAAATGTACTCGAAAATATTGAGAATACGAAGGAAGTTCTTGTTAATGAGAAAGATGAGGAGTTTCGTGAAATGGCAAAAATAGAGTTTGATGCCTTTTTAATGCGCCGCGATCACTTGGAAGAAGAGATCCGGCTGTTGCTGCTCCCTTCCGATCCGCAAGACAGCAAGAGCGCGCAAGTGGAAATCCGTGCGGGCACAGGCGGCGACGAAGCGAGCATTTTTGCCGGCGACCTGTTCCGGATGTACCAACATTATTGCGACAAAAAAGGATGGAAATTGGAAGTGATCTCTATGACCGAAGGCACAGTAGGCGGTTTTAAAGAAATTGTATTTGAAGTAATCGGCGAAGGCGTTTACGGGTTGATGAAGTACGAATCGGGTGTGCACCGCGTGCAACGGGTGCCTCAAACCGAATCGCAAGGGCGCGTGCACACCTCTGCCGCCTCGGTGGTGGTGCTTCCCGAAGCCGATGAGTTTGATGTGGAACTAAAACAGAGCGACATTCGGAAAGATACGTATTGTTCTTCCGGCCCGGGAGGGCAATCTGTAAATACTACATACTCTGCGGTTCGCCTCACGCACATTCCTACCGGCATTGTGGTGGCCATTCAGGATGAAAAATCGCAATTGAAAAACTTGGAGAAAGCGATGCGCGTGTTGCGCAACCGGCTGTTTGAGCGCGAGTATCAAAAGTGGTTGGATGAGGTCGCTTCAAAACGCAAAACCATGGTTTCTACCGGCGACCGCTCTGCAAAAATCAGAACGTATAACTATCCGCAAAATCGTGTTACCGACCACCGGATCAACTTAACGATGTATAATTTGACGGGTTTTATGGATGGGGACATTCAGGATACGATTGAGGCGTTGCAGGTGGCGGAGAATGCGGAACGATTGAAAGAGGCGGTGGAGGTCTAAACAACCAATACCACTGCTTGCGCAGCAATCGCCTCTCCCCTACCCACAGCATCCAATCCCTCATTGGTTTTAGCCTTAACCGATATTCTACCACGGTCTATTTTCAATATCTCAGCCAACCTATCTCGCATCGCAGAAATATAAGGCGCCAATTTCGGCTGCTCCGTAATAATAGTAATATCTACATTCTCAATCTCATTGCCGTTGCTTTCAAGCAACGGCAAACAATAGGCAAGCAACTCCGCGCTGTCAGCATTTTTGTATGTTGGGTCGGTATCCGGAAAATGCGTGCCAATATCTCCCAGCGCGGCGGCGCCGAGCAGCGCATCTATTAAAGCATGGATGGCGACATCTCCGTCGGAGTGCGCCACACATCTTTTGCTGAACGGGATGGAAATTCCGGCTAATTTAAAATCTGATTCGGTGGAAGGGATTAATTTGTGGATGTCGTAGCCTGTTCCGATGCGCATGGTTTTGATTTTGATATTAACTACCCCGTCTCGCTTCGCGAGACACCCCTTCAAAAATTGAAGGGGATTTTCGTTAATTTTTAATTTTTCCCTGGTCTTTAACCTGTTCTCTGTTAAATGATTTGAGCATAAAAGTCAACGAAAAACGTAAGGTATTTTCGAGGGGGTGGGTTTGGGTAAAGGGGAAGAGGTAACACACATCAATGGCGAAGATGTTGTATTTGATGCCCACGCCAACGGTGACAAATTGTCTATTCCCTTTAAAAGCATTTTCTACAAATACACCTGTTCTCACAAACAAAAGATCTCTGTATGAATACTCTATTCCGGTTGACCAAACTACTTCTCTGAATTTTTCACCCACACCTCCGGGAGCGCCGTAAAAAGAGCGGCCAATACCTACAATGGGATTAAAATCAGACTGTGGTCTCCCTCCATTTCCGTAGTACATCCAGTCATTGTTTACGGTATCCATACGTCTAATAGAAGGCGTTGGAACCAAAAGCTTTCCGGCTTCAACGCCAATCGCTAGCTTATTATAATCATCAAACATCATGCTATAAGTCAAGCCCAAACGCATGTTGGTAGGCAAGAAGTCGCGCCGCCCATTCGCTTCATTAGAATACGACATTTTATTTCCTATGTTTGAGATATTGAAACCAAACATTAATTCAGAGCTTTTAAAGCCTTCTCTGCCGTGTGCAAATTCTTTATTTATAAAAAGAGAAATATCTACTGCGCCTGCTAATCCGGGTCTCGTCATCACCCCTTGAAGCTCAGTTCCCGTAGCAAGATTTGAATAAATAAAACGGGGCGTTACCGCCATGGAAACAATATTGGAAAGTTTTCTTGAATAAGTAAAATCAAGCGAAAACTCATTGGGGTTTCCTTCGCCCGTTTGAATACCTTCTATATCGGTAAAGATAATATTACCTAAAGAAAAATAGCGCAACGAAAATGCAATAGCATCATTTTCAGAAGCTTTCCAAAAAGTGGATAAATAAGCCAAATGGACATCATTGACTAACTTACTTAGCCAAGGGCTATAAGCAATTCCTATTCCGAAAATATCTTCATTAAATACATATTTTGCGGGATTGTGGTGTTGCGAGTAGTTATCTGCCGAGGTTGCCACGCCCATATCGCCCATCCCGCCGGCGCGCGAATCCGGTGCTATCATAAGGAACGGGGCTGCTGTAGTAATGGTATTATAGAAAGGCTTAGTTGGATTTTCGGGATCAAATTCACCCGCTTGCTGCGCCGATAAAGAACACATTAAGAAGAAAAGGAAAGAAAAAAGAAGCAAATGCTTTTTCATGATATAAAATGGTTTATGACTATAATCTTCAAAAACGAAACATCAATCCTATTATTTTACAGGATAGCAATTTTCTCAATTTTCTCTGCGGTTTCGCCTTGTGAATTTCGCACGGTTAAACGATATAAGTAAACGCCTTTGCCGATTTTGTCTCCGTATTCGTCGCGCCCGTCCCATTCAATAGGATAGCTTCGGTTGCCTTCTAAAAACTGCGTGGTTTGGATCGTTCTGACCAATTTTCCGGAAACGGTAAAAATGTGCACTAAAATATCGAATGATTCCAACGGCTGGTTGTGCTCAAAATAGAATGATGTTTTGGTGGTAAAAGGATTCGGGTAATTCAAGACATGCGCCAGTTCCAATTTTTGATCCGATTTTACTACAAAATCAATGGAGGCTTCCGAGGGGTTGTTGCAAATATCCCAGGCACGAACTTTTATGGTGTGCGTTCCGGGACTTAAGTTTTGCAGCGGATAGCGCACCGTGCCGGAGTTATAACTGTCTTGATCCGCTAAATAATAATCATTCAAAATGATCTGTTTTTCAATATTATTATCTAAAATAGCCACTAGGTCGTGCCCAATGCCGTTTCCGGTGGTGTTGATGCCGTATTCATCTTTTAGTTTCAAAAATAACACAGGATCCGGGTTGGTAATGCCGCCCGGAACAAATTTTTCATCGTTCAGGAAAATTCCGATCTCGGGACCTTTATCATCGGCAATGGGTTTGTTACTTATTCCTCCAATAATAAAATTGCTATAAGAATCTCCGGCATCATCATTTTCCGAAGCGGCGTAGTAGCTTATCTTTCCGGCTCCGTACTCATAATTAATATCTTTGGGCACAATAAATGAAAATTCAAATTGCCCGTTTGTTACGGTGGCATTCCCTTTAAAAATTACATTTTTTTGCAGATCGAACTCCATAATGCCGGCGGAAGTAGTTTCTAATGTTTTCTGTTTAACTACTTTGTCAAAAATAGAAGGATAAATATTTCCGGTAAATCCGGTAAGCGTATTTCCGGTATCATCGGTTACTCTACCTTTCACGGTTACTTTGGTTAAGGCTTTCAGGGTATCTAATTTTTGCAGGTCTTCGCCGAGAATTTCATCGGTTTGCACACGCTGCCCGGGAACATTCATTCTCATAGCGGGGTCTCCTATCAAATAAATCATATTGGTAAGGTTATTGTCAATTCCACCGGCTCTGTTTTTTGCAAGCCTGTGAACCTCCCCTACTGTTTTATATCTTCCGTTTTCCTGGTGTTCTTGCCACGGGCTTCCTATTTCATCGAAGAGAAATTTGCCGAGATTGTTATTCGAGTAACTTACCCGCGAAGTCGTGATGAGTGAACTAGCGCCACCGTTTTCATTTAAGAAAACTAATTCGGCAGGCGAAACCGCCGGTCGGTCGTACCAGCCGAAAGAGCAGGTGAGCGTGATCATAAGTGGCTGGTTATATTTATTTTTCCAGTTGTTAATATCCGATTTTTCTAAGATTCTTGCATGCGACCAACCATTCTCACCGCCATGTCCGAAGTAAGCAATTACCAGCGTGCCACGTTCCATTCTCATATTGATAGCCTTGGTGGCATCCGGAAAACGTTTTCCTCCGGCATAAGAAACAGCCGGAAGCGCGTTGCAATATATTTTATCCAAATTAAAAGCAGGATATTTTTCTGCCACCTCTTGTGCCGACTCGTCCGCATGTTTTGCATGGGCAAGTCCATCAACATCCCTATTATCGGCAACAAAAGTCATCACATTGCGCCAATCTCCAAAGTTTGGAATTTGAGAGGCATTTTGCACAGGTATCTTAGATCTCTTTGAGGCATTGATGGTTTTATCCACTACGGTTTTAGCCTGTGCCAGGTTGGACACCGGAAAACGTCCTACCGCCACATTGATCGTCGAACTTCCACCGGCGCCTAACACGCCAAAGAAATCATCACCCGATCTTAATGCGTTTTCAAAAAGCCCGGTAGCCACCTGATAATTCGGAACAAACAGGCGCGTGCCGGCTGCCCGTCCCCTGTAATCATAAGAAGGACGTCCAAAAAGAAGCAAATATTTTATGGTTTGCGCATCATTCTCATATAAATATCTCATAAAGTGGCGCATCGCCAGAGGGTCTTGCGCGCCCGACGAAAACTCATTATATACTTGTTCCGGGGTAACCACCGTAACGTTTAGTCCGTCGTTTTCAGTTCTGAATTTCGCCAAGCGGTTGGCTTCCGACAAAAAATCGGGATGGGAAACAATGACCATATCCACATTTTTCAATCCGTGCAAGTTTTGATTGTTTACTTTCCCTTCCGTAGCAACAGATTTATAAGTAGTTCCGTCAAAGGCAATAAAGTTGCGCTGTTTATTGGTGGGCGTTTTGAATGACAATTGGTTTCCGGACAAATTTCCCTGCACAGCATACACGGCATTATGTTCCGTAACGTCCCAAATCATCGTTTGTGAATGAGCTGCTTCCAGTTGCACCAAGGAGAGCCTGCCTACCCCCATGTTTTCCGTGATGGCAAACGGCATCGCACCATTTGTGATTTTTAAACTGCATCGTGCCTGAATTTCAATGTAATCCAAATGTGTACCCGCAGAGCTTTGAGAAGAATTATATTTTAATGTTAACGATATATTTCCGGAAGGAAATGGTTTAAGCTCTTCATCTTTAATTGAAATAGCCGCATAATCCGCATTGGCAACTCTGTTTACAACAAGCCCCGTGCTGCCACTACCCCACGATATTTCCATCGTATTGCCCGTGGCGGTACTTGTAGAAGCTACTCTGATTTTAATTCTTGCCGCATCATTAAACAACTCAGGCAAGGTAAACGGATATGTTCTGGTTTGACCTGCGTAGAAAGCGTCATCAAACCATTCTCTTCCGGATTCTCCGAAATTCACGGCATCTTTTTCATAAAAATCGTAGTGCATAAAAGAAGTGATCACCCCGTTTTCTGTTTCGTTCATAAAGTTCTTGGATTCCACTCTTTTCTTTTCTCCTATGCCGGCATCTACATTAATAAAATAATAAGCATTATCGGAATAGACATTGTATTTGTGCGTAAATCTGTTCGCACTATATTCCCATGTATGAGGTCCTTGCGCGTAGAAAACGAAGTAACTGTTTTCGTCAAAAATGCCGTTTCCATTATCCACTACCATAATCGGACACTCGAGGAGGTCGTCTGTCTGCATGTCAGGGTTTTTGTCGGGAAGCATGCCGCCGCCGTTTCCGAATAGTGCAATAGCGGTGGAACGTAACCCCGACACGGGCACGCCCAACGTTTTGAGGTCATTATAGGTAACTTTATGTAATCCTGTACTGTTCACGGCTATTTTATACCATGTTCCTTTTTCGAGCACGGAATTTGTTAAACTTGTTGTTCTATAAGCCATGATCGGGTGGGCGCCTTCTAAAAGAAGATCGCAGGAAACCAAGCGCTGATACTGCCCGTTTGCGTTTTTTATCACAGGCAGAATATATACCGTGGCGTAGAATTTATTTCTATCTGTTGAAGTATGAATCCGTATTTGTGGCTCGGCAAAAGTATATTCGGCAGGAATTAATGCGCTTTCTTCCGCTGTAAGCGATTGATATTTTGCATTAGATAATGTATGACGATAAGAAGTATATAGTTGATTGACCTCCGTTTGATCCCAAAAAACAGGCAGCGAGGCGTATTCATTGAGCGTAATGTATCCATCAAATGTAAGGAGCCGGATTTGTTGGTCATTATACTCAAACTGAAGAATTTCTAACTTCGGAAATTGGTAAGATTTCGTTAGGGATTGCGCCGCTAAATTGTTTTGGAATAAAAATAATGCCGTAAAGAGCAAAAAATAACGATAAAAATAAGATATTTGCCTGTTCATTATGTACTATAAATATGGAGAGTTACGTTAATTCAAGAAATTATTTTACAGCATATAACGTCAATTCGTCTAAAAAATATATATCCTTGATGATTTTGTATAAACGGAAATTTTCTTTATTGCTTATTCTCTTTTTCTTCACTACCTTACAAACATTTGGGCAAGATCCTCATTTTTCGCAATTTTATGCGAATCCGCTTTATTTGAATCCGGCATTTGCGGGAACGGTGAATGGCGCTCGCTTTTCTCTCAATTTTCGGGATCAGTGGCCTACCATTCCCAGCAACTTTGTTACTTTTTCTGCAAGCTACGATCAACATATTAATGCCATGCACGGAGGTATCGGCGTTTTGCTCACGGCCGATGTTGAGGGAAAGAAACTTATACAAACTTATGATGCAGGCGCCATCTATAATTTCAGAGCGCAGGTAACCAGAGAGTTTAATTTGCAATTTGCCGTGCAAGCCGGCTGTAAGTACACCACTATCAATTGGGATAAGTTGACGTTTGCCGACGGTTCTTCCGGAATACCCACACACTATGATAATACCATAAAGCCGCAATTCAATGTAGCTGTGGGCATGGTGGGCTACACGCCTTATCTGTACTTCGGGCTAGCGGTGCACCATTTAGCGCCCATACAAATAAATTTTAGAGATTCAATAGTAAATTCAACCACATTAGAAATAGAAAAATACCGCTACAATTTGGGGCTGAAATGGACGGCGCACTTAGGTGGAAAAATTACCATTAAACAAAAAGTGAAAGATGAAATTCATTTTGGAGACATCTTTTTCTATCCCAACATTGTCTTTATCTCTCAAGGACTTAAGGACACCACGAGCCGGTTGCCAAACGGAACTTTTCATTACTTGCATGAAGGATTTTATTTCAATTTCTACCCGTTTACCATGGGCGCCTGGATCAGGCATAATTTTAAAAACCTTGATGCTTTTATTGTAACTTGCGGCATTGAATATAAAATTTTCAGAATAGGGTATTCCTACGACTTTAATCTCTCTAAGTTAGAAGGCACGGGGGGCGCTCATGAGGTTTCTTTGCAGTTCTTTATTCCTTATTCGCCAAAAGCTAAATCTGCACGTAAAAAGTACCAGCATATTGCGCCAGTGGATTGCCCGAGGTTTTAAGGTTTATTATCCCATTTTATCGCATTCGCTCCTCAAAACGTACCTGGGGTCGCCCTTTTTTGAATAACGACAAAAAAAAATATATTTGCCGGCTCAAAGTATCCCCATGCGCATCATCCAAGGCAAAAACAAAGGCAGACAAATTCAGGCGCCGGCATCACTGCCGGTAAGACCTACTACCGATTTGGGAAAAGAGAGCCTGTTCAACATTTTGAACAACTATTTCTTTTTCGACCGGATATCCGTGCTCGATCTGTTTGCAGGCACCGGAAATATTTCATACGAGTTTGCCTCGCGGGGCGCCATTTCGGTAACCGCCGTGGATCACTACCAGGGGTGCACCGATTTTATAAGAAAAACCGCCGAGAAACTGAAGTTCGACAACCTTTCGGTAATCCGGGGCGATGCTTTCGCTTATGTGGAACGGTCGCGACAAAAGTTCGACATTATTTTCGCCGACCCGCCTTATGAGTTACAAGGGTTAGAGAAATTAGTAGAACATGTTTTTACCAACCTACTGTTAAACCCCAGCGGCTGGCTCATCTTAGAACACCCTCGCGAGTACGATTTTTCGCAACATCCTAGTTTTTTTGAGCATCGGAAGTATGGGAAATTGAATTTTTCGTTTTTGGTAAATTTTGAATAACATGAACCTCATCACCCCCTCCTTCGGAATGATCTTTTGGATGCTCATCGGTTTTGGGATCCTGTTTTTTATTTTGGCAAAATTTGGATGGCCTGTCATTCTCATAATACTCGCCAATCGTGAAAAGTTCATTCAAAACCAACTCGAAGAAGCAGAACAAGTGCGACAGGAAATGAAAAACTTAAAATCGGAACACCAACAGTTGCTAACGGAAGCCAAAGCAGAGCGCGACAAAATTCTCTCCGACGCCCGAAAAATTATAGAAAAAATGAATGACGACGCAAAACTTCGCCGCGAAAAAGAAACCGATGCCATGATGGCGGAAACCCGCGAAGCCATCGCACACGAAAAAATGAAAGCCATTACAGAAATGAAAAACGAAATTGCCGGTTTATCTATCGAAGTGGCAGAGAAGATTTTGGGGGAGGAGATGAAAGCATCTTATCGTCAAGAGGAAATCATTTATAAATGGATGGAGGAGGCAACGTTTGAAAATTCGTAGAGGCGTTGCCCGTGTCTCCCCCGCTGGCAGGGGCTAAGGGGTGGGTTTACCATTACATCTTCTCGCTCAATTCTAACCAGCGCATAGTTTTGGTATCAATCTCTTCTGAAAGATTTTGGTAGGCGATTGCCCAATTATTAAGATCTTGCGGGGTGCCGGCGCCGGTGTCCATTTTTTGCAGGAAGAGTTCTTTTTCTTGTTCTAATATTGGGATTTCGGTTTCTAAGCGAGTAAGTTCCTGGGTTTCCTTCCAGGTGAGTTTCTTTTCGGATCTTCCCCCGTCATTGCGAGCTTGCCTTCCCCCGTCATTGCGGGCTTGGCTCGCAATCCCGTTCCTATCGCCTATCTTTGGGCAACTATGAAGGTCGCCCCTACGGTGTTCTTTTTGTTTTTCTATTCGGTACTCCGTATAATTCCCATAAAAATCCTTTACCTTCCCATTCCCTTCAAATACGAAAAGGTGATCTACTAATTTATTCATAAACCAACGGTCGTGCGAAACAACTAAGAAGCAGCCTTGGTAGTGGGTGAGGAAATCTTCGAGCAGATTTAAGGTATCTATGTCGAAATCGTTGGTGGGTTCATCGAGAATGAGGAAGTTCGGATTTTTCAACAGGGTGATTAACAGGCTTAGTTTGCGTTTTTCGCCGCCGCTTAAATCTTCGTAGTAGGTGTATTGTTGTTCGTATTTGAATCCGAAATAGTTCAGGAATTGGGAGGCGCCTACATAGTTTCCGTTTTCTAAGCGAATCACTTCGGCGTGCTCCTTTACAATGTCAATCACGCGCTTGTTGCCTTTTACGGGCAGTCCGTCTTGCGCAAAATATCCAAATTGGATGGTTTGACCAGGGATAATTCTTCCTGCATTGGGCAAAATTTCTCCAACTAACAGTTTTAATAATGTAGTTTTTCCGGTTCCGTTTTTGCCTACGATGCCACATTTTTCGCCTTTTTTAAAGATGTAGGAAAAATCATCCAATATCAGTTTATCCGGATACGAGAAATCTATATTGTTAATTTCTAAAATTTTATTTCCCAGCCGCTCGGTGCGCACATGAAAAGCATCGGCTTGTTTTTCCACCTTGCGTGTGGCGCTCTCTTTCAGCTCTACAAACGCATTGATGCGCGCTTTAGCTTTGGTGGTGCGCGCCGAAGGAGACGTGTGCACCCACTCCAACTCCTTGCGATACAGTTGTTTAATTTTTTCTAACTCTGCCGTTTCATTGGCAATGCGCTCCGCTTTTTTCTCCAAATAATAACCATATTTGCCCTTGTACTGATACAGTTTTTGGTTATCTATCTCAATAATATTGTTGCAAACCTGATCTAAAAAATACCGGTCGTGGGTAACCATGAGCAGCGTGGTGTTAGAGGTAGATAAATAGGCTTCCAACCACTCAATCATGTCAATATCCAAGTGGTTGGTAGGCTCATCCAAAATGAGCAGGTCGCTATCGGCGATGAGTGTTTTGGCAAGTGCGGTTTTTTTGCGTTGCCCGCCAGATAACTCACTAATATTTTTGAAGATATCATCAATGCCGAAACGTGACAGGATCTCTTTTACTCTGCTCTCCAAATCCCAGGCGTGCAAGCGTTCCATTTCCGACAAGGCATGCTCGAACCGCGCTACGTTATTAGGCGTTTCATTTCGTTTTACCCACAACAGCGCCGTTTCGTATTCTTTAACCGCTTTTATCACGGGCGAACCGGAGTCGAAAATCACATCCATCACCGAATAGTTTTCCATAACTGTTTCCAACTGAGGAAGATATGAAACAGTAATATCGTTTCGCGGTGTAACTTTTCCCGAATCGGGCGTATCCACCCCTGCAATGATATTGAGCAGTGAAGATTTTCCGGTGCCGTTTTTCGCAATCAGCGCAATTTTTTGCCCTTTCTCAATGCCAAATGTAATGTCCTCGAAAAGTAATTTTTCGCCGAATGATTTTGTTAATTTTTCGATGGTAAGGTAGTTCACGGGAATTAGGAATTAGGAATTTATAACAATATTCTCACTTCCGTCCAAAATCCGCCGGAATATCCCCCCATTGTTTCGTATTCCATTTAATAATCGGCGTTTGAAACGAATTATTTTGCAACCACAATTCTGCGCGAATTAACAAATTGAAAATCACCTCGTTCTCTTCCGTAGGCAACACGATGGATTTATGTTTTTTTTGCCGCACCCACGCAATTGCAGTAATGCTATCGGAATAGATGGGAATGTGGATGTTTTTTTGTTTTAATAAGGCCAACCCGTGTACTAAAGCCAAAAATTCCCCGATGTTGTTGCTGGCTTTCGGAAACGGTCCTTGTTTAAACCACAGTTCTTTGGTTCCGGTGTGCACACCCTGGTATTCCATTTGGCCGGTTACCATGTTGCAGGCGGCGTCAACGGAGAGGCTGTTTAAAATGGGGGTAATACCAGTAGAGATGTTGCGCGCAACGTCTCTCCAATGGCCATGGGTTTTGTAATAATTTTGATACCCATCCGCGTATGCCTTTTCGGCTTCTGCCTTGGTTTCAAACGATTTATATTTCGCCTCTTCAAATCTGTCCACCTGCGCTTTGCAGTCGTTCCAATTATCGAATACGCCGCAGGTGCGGCCTTGCCAAACTACATAGAATTTATTCTTGGGCATTACTATCTTTGTGAGTTATACATTTTAAATTACCCTGTTTCAGCATTTATGTTTTTCTAAAATCTTGCTAATTTCCTCAACCGATAAGCCTGTAATCGTTGCTATCATTTCCAAAGATAAACCTGCTTGATGGCTATTAATAACTATAATTTCCTGTTTTTCGGCTCTTCCTTCGGCTCTTCCTTCGGCTAAACCTTTTTCTGTTCCTTCTCTTTTTGCAGTGGCTAAACAATTATCCCAATCGCTGTAGGTATAGAAAGTAGTAAGATATTTCATGTATTCTTCAGGCGTTAATTTTGCTACTTCTGCGGCAGCAAACATTTTTTCAAAAATAGAGTTTCGCAATTTATCGGGGACATCATCTAACCGCTTGAGATTTTTTATGACGTACATCCATTTATCAAAATGGGTCTTTAATTCATCCACTTCTTTAGTAAACTTGGGCATTTCTAAATAAGTAAAAGTCAGTTTATCATAAAAAACTTTGTGAGTTTCAATATCGCTCAGCATGATGTCATACCGGTATTTGTGCGGTTTTTTTTTGTCTTCTTCGAACACAAAATTCAGAATAGCAACAATATATATCGACTTCAGTTTAAAATCCCACTTGCCTGCCGGAGCTTGCTCAATAATAGGAAAAGTAGAGTAAAACAGCGTTCGGTCTTTAAAGAAATCTTGTTTAGCTTTTTGAAGTTCTACGATGAACTTTTCACCTTTTTCATTTTCGCAGAAGAGGTCAAGCACTGCTTTTCGCGTGTCTTCAACAATTCCTAACTTTTCAGTGTTAAGATAGGAGATAGAAACAATGCGTCCTTCTTTTTTGTGAAAGAGTTCGTTCAGAAAATCAAGCAACAAATCTTTATTACATTCTTGCCCGAATAATTTCTTAAAACCAAAGTCGGTAAATGGATCAATATACTTGTCTTCAATTTTTCTGTAAAACATTTTTTTATTTCGTTTTGTGTGAACAGGTTTTTGGTTTCTTTTAGGTTTCATATAGAGTTAATTTAGTTAATGTTAGCACGTTCAGTGTTGAAATTTTATTCGTTACCTAAAGCGATAAAATCAGGTTGCAAATATACATGACATTTGCGCGTTTTCTTACAATGTTAATAACTTTTTTTAAAATTCAAACAATCTCCAGTTCATTCACCTCAATCAAATACTCCGGCTGATAAGAAAGTTTCGCTTTCCTCAGCCCCTCCACGCCGGCATCTTCCGCTCGGTTAATGTAAGTGTATTTTTTCGATATTTCATTGGCAAACAGCTTGTTTACCATGGTGTAGGCGCCCTTGTAGGTTCTGTCTGCTTTTTCAAAAAGAATTAAAAAAGTTTCCTTATTTAAAGGAAATCCAATGGAAAACGCTACTATTTTATCTTCCACTTGTAATAAAATACCTTGCAAATTCAATTCAAAAAAATAGGTAAAAGCTTCTTCTAAAGCGATGATTTCTTCTGTTAATGAGATGGACCTTGAAGAGTTTTTTTGCGCATCCCATAAAGCATTGAAATGTTTTACTTTTTCTATGTTTTCTTGGGTGATCTGCGCAAAACTCCAAAGGTTGTGCTGGGTAAAAGCATTGATCTGGTTTCTTTTAGGCTTGAAAAGATGTCCTTCTAAAGCTGCTAATTTTTTTGCAGCATATATATACTCAAAATCAGCTCGCACCGGAATGGTTTTAAATTGGGTGCCTGTTCTTTGGCAAAATTCTTCTGCCCATAGTAGCAATATCGGCGCTATATAGTTGCAGAACTGATAGAATCGTACAGGTTGTCCTGCATTAAGGGTTTCGGTTGCTATTATGTCTAAGAGTTCCGGGAGATTGCCTTCGCCCATGGGAAACATGAAGTAGTCTTCGTGGTTGTGGGTGGCTTTTATGAGTAGAAAATTATTGAATATGGAATATTGAATATGGAATATGTTTCTGTAGAGGAAGAGTACTGCGAAACTGTAATTCATTAATTGGCAGTTGAATTTGTGGGTGAAAGAGGATATTAACGGTTGGCCTTTAATATCAAGCGGTTGAAAGTGAAACATGGCATTTGTTAAAAAAGTTGGCAAAAGTAATATTTATAGAAATGAGCGTTACAATTAAAAATTATTTTTGCAATAAAAAATTATGACCCTTCCCATCAAATCGCAATTTACTTTTATCTCTTTTATCCTTTTTATCTTTTTATCCTTTTCATCATCAGGCAATTCGCTGAAAGATACCGCCGTTCTGTATCTGCAACAAGCCAACGAAGCCTACCAATTGAACAACTTTGAAAATGCCGTTGCATTATATACGAAAGTAGTTGATTTGCAATATGAAAGCGCTATCCTGTACTATAATCTCGGCAATGCGTATTTTAAAAGCGGGGATAACGCGCGGGCGCTGCTCTGGCTTGAAAGAGCGCTTAGGTTAGATCCTAATAATGAGGATATTATTCACAACATCACCTACGTTCAACAAAAATTGATTGATAGAATTGAACATTTGCCGGAGTTGTTTATAGTGAAATTATGGAACAGCGTTTCTCATTTTTTAACAGGCAATCAATGGGCAATTCTGAGTATTATTGCCTGTGCCGTATTTGCGTTATGTTTGTTGCTTATTTTGTTAATTCGTATTTCGTGGGTACGCTCGCTGTCGGTTTTTATCGCCATTCTTGCATTGTTTTTTACAATATTCTCCATGATTTTTGCGAAGAAAGAAAGTGCACGCTATATTCAACATCCTGAGGGCATTGTGATGGGCTATGTGGTGCACGTAAAAAGTACGCCCAACGAAAAAGGCTCCGATTTGTTTGTGATTCACTCCGGGTTAAAAGTAGGTATTACCGACCAATTGAATGAGTGGGTGGAAATTAGGCTGCCGAATGGGGAGAAAGGGTGGGTGCTATCTGCCCAAATCGAAAAGATTTAATTTTTCACGCAAAGACGCGAAGGCGCAAAGAAAAAAAACTTTGCGCCTCTGCGCCTTTGCGTGAAATTAATTACTGTACAAACAAAAACTTCGCCACCTTCTTCTCTTTCCCGCTTTTACTTGAAGCCATCACAAAATAAACCCCTGTAGCAGGCCGGTTGCCATAAAAATCCTTACCATTCCAAATGAGTTGCCCGCCGTAGGCAATGCCTTGCCATATCAAATTTCCGGCGGCATCGGTAATTTTACAAAAGGCATCTTCCATTAAGCCTCTCACGGCAACGGGTCCGAAATAATTTTCACGCACCGGGTTCGGATACACCAGCACTTCTTTAAAGTCCGGTTTTCCTATAGTGGCAGTGCCTTTGTACGAAAGAAGTCCTTCTGCGGTAGCGATAAACACTTCTCCACTTTCATGATTAATCTTAATATCATTAATTTGATTAGAGAATAACGGCGAGTTGTCGGTCGTAAAATGAAAAAGCTCCTGCGTTCCGGCTGGAGAAACTAAAAATACGCCGGCGCTCTGTGTTCCAATCCATTTTCTGTCGGCAGCATCTACCGCGATACAGGTAATATATTCCGATTCCAAAAGATACTGCCAATAGCCTTCTTCGTTCGATGAAATATCTTGTTTTATCAAAATATTTTTTGCATAAACGGTTCTGCTAAAAACAGATCCTGCATCATAAATTACTTTTACGCCCTGGTCGGCGCCAATCCAAATACGCCCTTCTCTGTCCTCCGCAATGCAGTTAATACGATTGGCATTCACCAATGCCTGCGTTGTAATGTCAACCCTTTTTACCTCCACATTATTCGGCGCACCCCGCAATACATACAAATGGTTTTGCCTTGGAGCTGTAACCCATCTATAATTGCGCGAATCAATGATCAGGTGTTCCGTAAAATTCACACTGCTGGGCAAAACCACAGAGTGCCATTCTTCTGCTATGGTATTGAGATTTTTAACTTTTATTTGATGGGTGGATCCCGATTGCGCCATCCACAGATAGTTTTGTTTATCAATTGCCAATCCAGATAACAAGACTCTTCCGTCGTCGAGATTCGTAGCGGCCAACGGAGAGTTGCTGTTATCATAATAGTTTATTTCATTTGTAGTTTTGTTAATTTTATAAAGGCCCCCTACCCAGGAAGCCATATAGCATTCGTTTGTATTTAACGGGTTTATTACCACCGAATTAAATGCCACTCCTTTTGAAAACTGCCTATAATCTACGGTGTACGACCACCATTGGTCGTTATGTAATGTACTAACTGCACCGAGACTCCAATTTGGACTAAGGTCGTTATTGCGCGCACCAGGCACCATAGCTAAAGTGCCTCCGTTAAAAAATAATTCGTAGGCGTCGCCGCTAGCAGGTCCTTCCGCTGTAATTATTTCAAATTCTTCGGTTTCTGTGTCTATCTTAATCAATCCTAAGTTATTGTTCGCCAGCCAAATATTAGTTTTTCCATCCCATATAGCCCAACGTTCCTGATAGTCATTCGGAAGCGTTGGTTCCCAAGTATATCGCGCGTATGTATTTCCTGAAAAGAGTTTAACGTGATCCCAGGTAGAAACAACCATTTTCTCATCCATTACATCAATACTTCTAAAATAAGTGGTTCTCAGCAAATTATCGGGTTTCCAATGAGCATTTTCAAACACGAACGCCAGATCCGGTATTGTACTTCCGCCACCATCTTGCACGGCAAATAATCTGTTTTGGTAGCTGCATAGTAGTTTAAAAGATGCTTCCGGAAGTTCGCGCTCTAATGTCCATATAGAAAAATCGGCAGCATTGGAAGTGGTTACAGGCAGTGAAAAAACACCTTTGTCGGTAGCCAAATAATAACGCTGATTGTGTATGGTTAAATAACGTGCACGGTAAGGTTCATTTTGACGTATTGTAAACCAGGAATCCTTTACTAATAAAGTATTTAAGTCTAAAACGACCACTCCAAAATCGCAAGAAAAATAAGCCAAATCTCCGGAAGTAAAAATTTGATTAATGGTTTTAGAACCTGTAATTTGTTTGTTCAAAATATCGCGAATATTATGCACTTTGTAATCATTAATTACATCAATATTCGCATTTCTATAAGCAATAATTAAGTTTTTTTTGTTGGCATGGAGGGTTTGAATGCCTATTTCCGACAAACCGTTTAATTTAGACCACTTCTCTAACGACCCGTCGCGCTTGTCCACTACTAATATGCTTTGGCTTGTTGCCGCATAAATATTTTCATTGTCTTGCGCTACGCAATGAAATCGGTTGTAGGGTAAGTATTCTTTAAATTGACCAATGGGAACCTCCTGAGCCCAAAGGAAAAAAGATAAACAATGAAGGAGAACGAGAAATATTTTTTTATACATAAAGCATTAGTATTTGTTTTTTAAATAATTGGTTTTCAGTCCTTGTAAAGACAGCCACGAAGTGAGTAAACTGACGCCGGCGACTAAGCAAAATACGACCGCAAAATCTTTGAAAACTATCGCCACCGGATAGGCAGTAATGATGTAAGATTCCGCATTACCCAGCATAATAAATTCAAAGTATTGTTGTAATAAACAAGCAACTAGCCCGATGCACATGCCCAGAAATCCACCGAAAATTCCAATCATAGCGCCTACCATTAAAAATACTTTTTTTAGTAACGCCTTAGATGCGCCCAAAGTGTACAAAATAGAAATATCTTGTTTTTTTTCTATGATGAGCATGCCCAAAATGCCGATGATGTTAAAAGCGGCAATGATAAATATAAAAGCAAGTATGAGATAAACGATTAAGTTTTCGGCTTTTATAGTTTTAAACAGTAGCGGTTCCTGTTGCATTTGATTAAGCACGGTAAAATCATCTCCCACTATTTGCGCTATTTTCTTTTGCACTTTTTCAAACGGCGCCTGTTCCTCAAGATAAATGGCGATGTAGGAGATTTCAGCGTCATAATCAAACAGTGCTTTCGCGAGGGTCATCGGAACAAATACGGAATGTTCATCATAAGGTGTGTAGCTTGCAAAAACTCCAACAGGAACAGCATAATCTATTTGAAACGCGTCCATTGGGTTGATGAAGTTTTTTTTGGTGCGTTTTGGATAATAGAGTTTTGCCGGAACATAGTCGTAAAGGTCAATGCCTATAAATCCGGCAATTCCGGCGCCAAAAACGATATGGTTTGGGGTAGAGAGGTCAAAATCGCCATCAATGGTCATGGCGGCTAAACCTGATAGGTCGGGATAATTATCAGAAACTCCGTATAGTGTGGTTAGCATTTGTTTTTCATCGTATGTAACTAAAACCAAATCGCTTAATACCGGCTCTGCCGTTTTTACGCCTGCTATATTTTTTAAATCTGATATTGAAAACAGTTGATTTTCTAATGAAAAAACTTTCCCTTCTTTTATTTCAATTTTTATGGGTGGGTTAAAGCGGTTGAAATTACTGACCACCAAGTCCTGCATTCCGTTAAACACCGAAAGCACAATGATTAACGCGGCAGTACTTGCCATAATGCCCAGCACGGAAATGCCGGAAATAATATTAATAATATTGTGTTTTTTGGGCGAAAACAGATACCGGAGCGCTATAAAAAAGGCAGTGTGGAATGAATTTCTCACGGTTTACGATTTCAACAGGTTTTCAATGTTTTCGAGGTAGTCTAACGAGTCATCAATAAAAAAGTCGAGCTGCGGAATGACACGCAATTGGTGCTTCACCTTTTGCGCCAAACGATACCGGATGTCTTTTGTGTTTTTTCTGATGGCTTTCATGACCTTATTGTTATCTTCTGAATTAAAGATACTTAAGTAGGAGCGCGCCAGCGACAAATCGGGAGTTACTTTGGTTTGCGTTACCGTAATCATGCAGTCATACACGGGAATTCCGTCTCCCAAAAAAATCTCAGCAAGTTCTTTCTGAATCAGTTTGGCTATTTTGCTTTGGCGGGTGCTGTCCATAATGTTCGTTTCAAATTGTATTTATAACGATGGCAATATGTTTTTCGTACTACAAACTTGATTTTATCCCGTAGAGACATGGCTCGCAATGCCTCTCCTAATTGTTGTGTATGTCACGATAAAAACGCCAAATATTCCTCCGTCAAATACAAATTATCCGCTATAGTATCATTTTCCAACCTTATTGGAATAGGAAACTGCAAGTTTTGATGAGGAATTTGTTGAACCGGAGCTAAAAGCGCCATGTTTCGCCTTTTAGAAAAAATATTGGCTTTGACTTCGTGTTTGCAATAAAAATCTCTTAAAAAAGAAACCATTTTTGCCCCTACTGAGGTTTGCTCATTTTCTAGTAAGTATGAAATATCTTTTATTTTGAAAGAAGATATGTTTGTTAAAAACTGCGAAAACATCTCATTTTCAATGTTTTTTTTTGCAAATAATAGCAACAAATAATCCATATTGGCAAACTCCAGGTCAAAAAAACGCAATCCTTGGTTGTTAAACAGGTACAGCCACTCATCGAATAAAAAACCGGTTTGAAAAGTGAGTTTTTTTTCTGTTTTTGAAACAATTCGTTCTTCCGGATTCAATAATGTTTTATTTTCTAAAAGCAAACAATGGATAGGCTCTTTTTGAAAGTATTCTGCATAAAAGACAGCAAATCGGGCAGAAAATTGATCTGAAACATGCTCAAAATCGGGCAAAATAGTAAATGTGATTTGTTCGGCTTGCCCTAATTGGTTGGCAAAAGGAAACGCAGAAAGGTCAGATTGCAAGGCAAATATCCGATATGTATTATATGTGCCGAAAAAATCATGAATTTTTAATGAGGGCGTTTTTTTCGGTTTTGTCGTTGTTTTTTTTGCCATTTTCACTGTCTTTTTGTAGTTGTTCCCATGCCTTTTCTGCCGCTAACTGATCGGCTTTTTTTACTGTAAAGTCTTCTGCTTCGGCAATAAAGCTGTTATTCAAATAACATCGCGAAATAAACAATTTTCTTCCTTTAGGATTACCTGCTGTGCTATTTTCGAATCGAATTTTATGATGATTTTTTTGCGCCCAATTCAAAATTTTACTTTTATAGTTGTGTTCTTCCTGTAATACGGAATCCAAATCCATAAATGTAAGAAGTAATTTGTTGATAATAATGTCTTTAGTTTTTTCATATCCTTTATCTAAATAAAGTGCACCGATAAGCGCTTCAAAAACATCTCCGTGAATAGATTTCGGCTCCGTATGTGGCTCTACCACTACAAATTTCTCCAATCCCATTTTTCTGGATAATTTATTCAAATGGTCTCGGCATACAATTTTAGAGCGCATTTCCGTTAGCGGACCTTCCGGGTGCAGCGGAAATTTTTTAAACAAGTAATCTGCAACAACAGCGCTTAGTACCGCATCGCCAAGATACTCCAATCGCTCATTATTAATAGTATTACACATCGCATCTTTTGAAGATGCTGAGCTATGAATGAATGCTATTTTGTAAACATCTAAATTTCGAGGTTTGAAACCCAACACATTTTTAAGAAATTTTGCAATTTCTTTTTCAGTAACGGTCTCTTTTCCAAAAATATTCAAACTCAATATGATTAATCAAATTTAGAAAAAACAAGAGATGCATTATGTCCACCAAAGCCAAACGAGTTTGAAATTGCTGCATAAAAATTGTGCGTTATCGCATGATTGGGCACAAAATTAAAGTCAGGAATTTCCGGATCTTTTTCTTTTAAGTTGATGGTAGGCGGCACTTTTCCGGTTTGCAGTGCAAGAATGGTAGCAATTGCCTCTATTGCCCCTGCGGCGCCCAGCGTGTGTCCCGTCATAGATTTGGTCGCATTGATCGCCATGTTATAAGCGTGTGCGCCAAAAAGCTCCTGAATTGCTAAACATTCTGAAATATCTCCGAGCGGCGTTGAGGTTCCATGTGTGTTAATATGCCCAATATCGGTAATACTTAATTTGGCATCTTCAATTGCTATTTTCATTGCCAATTTTGCTGCCTCTCCTTCCGGATGTGGCGCTGTAATATGGTGAGTATCTGTAACTAGACTCACTCCTGCCAATTCTGCGTAGATTTTAGCGCCCCGTGCTTTGGCATGTTCATAATCTTCCACCACTAAAGTTCCGGAACCTTCTCCAATAACAAAACCGTCGCGCGTAATGTCGAACGGACGTGAGGCGGTTTCAAACTCATCATTTCGGGTAGAGAGCGCATTCATGGCATTAAACCCGCCAATTGCTAATGGATTAATACAACCTTCTGCGCCACCGGAGATCACCACATCTACTTTTCCCAATTGTATGGCATGATAGGCATCGGCTAAAGCATTTGCAGAAGATGCGCATGCTGAGGTAGTTACGCAATTAACACCTGAAAATCCATAATGCAAAGCGATATTACCTGAAATCATATCACTTAATGTGCGAGGAAGTAAAAACGGGCTAAACCGGGGAATTCCTCCGTTTTCATTGAGGCTATTTACTGCTTCAACCACTGCGTTTAACCCACCGATTGCCGTTCCCAAAATGACACCTACGCGTTGTTTGTTAATTTTTTCAAGCTCCAATCCACTGTCTTTAATGGCTTCCATTGCCGTAACAAAAGCATATTGTCCGCATCTATCCATAGCGCGGGCGGCTTTTCTATCTATAAACTGCGTGGGATCAAAGTTTTTTACCTCGCAAGCGAACTTTGTTTTAAAATTTTCCGCATCAAAATAAGTAACAGGATTTGCCCCACTTACTCCTTTCAGCAAACTGTTCCAATATTCAGAAACCGTATTACCAATAGGAGTAAGTGCACCTAATCCGGTAATAACAATCCTTTTAACTTTCATTAAA
>WQWP01000003.1 GCA_009787485.1 Lentimicrobiaceae bacterium
ATTGTAGTTTTATGGCATCAAAAAAATGCTATTTTTGCAGCCGTTTTTCAAGTGCGAAAAACCGGTCCCTTAGCTCAGACGGTTAGAGCATCTGACTCATAATCAGGGGGTCCTTGGTTCGATTCCAAGAGGGACCACAAATGAAAATAAGACAGTTACAAAAACCCTGTAACTGTTTTTTTATTGCTCCTGAACAAATTTTGAACAAACAAATCGTCTCAGTTAGTTTTTCAGGATGATTTCCTATTTTAATTCAAACCGTATTCCCGATATTTTTTCATAAAAATTGTTAAAAAACCGCAACCATTGCAAATTAGTGGATATACATTTTATAATGAGGGGAAGATTCCCCCCTCAGAAATAATATAAACACACACACACCATGTACAAAACAAAAGAAGAAAGATTGTATTTTTTACAAGATTATCAAAATTTTGATGACATTTATTTAAAACACAGAGACGCAAATTTCAACAAAGGTAATCCACGAAAATATATCAGATGTTCAAAAGAAAGTATTTTAAATTCCAAAATTATAATTTTTAAAAATCAAAAATTCAATTATCTTTGTTTGGACTGCGACAAAGGTATTAGCAAATTAAATGATGAAATTATTGATTTTCTTAATCAGTATAACATAGTTTATTTTATCACACAGGGAAGTTGGACAGAGGGAAAACCGACAGACTCGGCAACGTTATGTATTCAATATAAAAATTTCAACAACGAAATTCGCAAAAAATTGAACAGACTTTTTATAGTTGTTTCGAGACTTGACGGTGAAATGACATGTGATCCGTTGGCAATTGGAGATCAGATGAAATCGGTTTTCACATATCAAATGGAAAGTAAGTATTACAATAGAGAGGGTGGAAACGTTTTTGATTTAGAGAGATTGAATGAAATTGCATATTCACATTTTAATAAAAATTGGGATGAGGTAAATCGTTTGGCAAATCAATATAGAAGTGAATCGTATTATCAGAAATATAGAGCAATGAGAGAGAAAGATTTTGAGGGTATTTGTTTTAGCAAGTTGGAAAAGTATTATCAATATATGAGCAAACACAATTACAATAATTGGTTATTTATTCAAAAAGAAATTGATGAAGATTTTAATTTGATAATGAAAAAATACAAATCACTGCCATTAGCAAAGAAAATACAAACCGTCCATAAAAAAACATTAATTAGAGATTATGTTTTGATAAATTGGTGTAAATGTGATGGTTATACGGAAGATTTAAAATTTTTTGCCGATTTATTGAAGAAAAAATTTAAGATAACATCAAAGAGACAGATTTACAAAGTTGCGAAAGAAAAAGAAATACAACCATTCAATATAAGTTCCAAGTATTTAGATTATGTTTCTTTGATTAATGACGAACATTTAATAACAATAAAAGACAAATTAAACGATTGCAAAACAAAGACAAGAAAACGTATAAAACCAACAAAGAAACACAAAGAACACAAAAACAAAGGGAAAGTTACAATGTATTTTATAGAGAAGAACGGAAAGATTAAAGAAGTAAAATCAAATGAGAAGTCTGCATATTTAAAAAGAGGGTGGACGATTGTTGTAAAACCGCAACTTTTGCAAAGAGACGAATATACATTATAAAGGGAAACCAAAGAAAAATTATTGTATATTACACACATAAAATAAAAACATATCAATTATGAGAACAACAGATGAAAAATTCGTTGTACAATTGACGGTACAACAATTAAAAGAAATTATTTGCGAAGTAATCGCAACATCATTCACAGCAAACACATTGCCAAAATATGAATCAACGGCAACGGAACGTGGCAAAAAATTGACTGGACTAAGAGAATTATCAAAACACATCGGTTGCGGTGTGAATAGTGCATTAAAAATCAAAAATGAGGGGAAAGTTCCATATTCAAAAATTGGCAATAGATTTTATTTTTATTCAAATGAGGTGGATATTGCATTACAACATACGGTATAGTTTTATCGTATTTTTAATTAATACAGTCAAAAAAATAAAAAGAATACAATGAAAAAACAGTCAAAGAAAAGTATTGATATTCATAACAAGGAAAGAATACCCGCAATAGAAGAAAGAAATATTGGTGGTGTGGGAATAAGATTGATGTATGATACCAGAAATTACAAAAAAGAAGATAGGTGTCTTATTGCCGTTTGTGTAACATATTCATACAAAAGATGGTATTATCCAACCGGAACGAATTCATCCCTTGATGACTATCTCCGTATAGTAAATGCAGGAACACAGGGAAAATGGTGTGAGATGAAGAAAGATTTAGTTCGATATTTTAATTATGTAGAAACGGCTGTAAAAGAGTTGATTACAGACGGATTTTCATTAGAAAAATTAAAAGAACGTATTGGAAAGGGAAGCAAAATTGCCAAAACAGATTTATTCGGTTATTGGGAGGAGATTGCCGAGACGAAACGAAAATATAGAACAAAACAAGGTTATTTAGGTTCATTAAATTCATTCAAAAAATTTCGCAATAATGTGAATTTAATGGTAGGGGATGTTACCGAGACGATGATTGAAGATTGGAAAGAGGAAATGGAAAGTATAGGAAATGGGAATACGACACAAGCAATTTATTTGCGAAGTTTAAGAGCAATTTTGAATTGTGCAATAGCAGATAATATTATTACGAAAAAACCAAAAATCATATTTCCTGTAAGTAGCAGACGGACAGATAATTTCATTCCTGTAGCAGATATTTTGAAATTAAAATCGTTTGTTGCTCCTGATGATTGGACAAATGCAGAAAAAAAATGTATTCAGAGAGCAATTGATTGGTGGTTAATATTATATTGCTGCAATGGATGCAATACGGTTGATTTGGCAGAGTTAAAATGGAATGATAATTATTTTTATGACAATGAATTATCGTTCATTAGAAGTAAGATAAGGAGCAAAAAAGAGATAGAGGTAAAAATACCAGTTATACCCGAATTAAAAGAGTTATTGAAAAAATACGGTAGTATTCCCGAAAAAAACAAATTAGTATTTCCTCAAATTTTAAGAGATGCAGCAACCGAAAAACAAAAGGTTGACCGTATTCACGGTTTCAATAAAAAGATGATTAGAAAATGGTTAGTTTTGCCGTGTGAAAAATTAGGTATTAGAAACATTGGTGCACAATTTGCCCGAAATTCGTTTATTACGACCCTCACACATCACGGAGTATCAGATAGTTACATTGATCGTGCAGTGGGACATACGGATAACCTTTTGCGAGGTTATCAAGGTGGGTTTTCAAAAAAGAAACGATATGAGTTTAATAGTCAATTATTTATAGACCCTGAATTAGATTAATACATTATCGCTATATTTATGCAATTTTGCAAAAGAAAGTAGTTTGTTGTAATTATTTTCGGTTGTAATAATTGTATAGGAGTTTGCATCAATTTTAATCGGTTTTAATTCCCCACGACAGATTAGGAGTATCATTTTATCCAACATGGCAATTAGTCCATCGTCGTTTTTAATATATTCATCAGAATACAAAACATATTTTTTCGTTGCACCCTCATTGACATTTTCGTTAAGAAAATTATCAAATGTTGTATATCCTTTAATCATAGTAACCGTATTTTTTGTATATATCCCAATTTAAAATTTCATGTATTTTTGCACCCTGATTATAAACGAAAATTTATTGCATTATGACGTAGAAATAGTCTGAAAAATTTAATAGTGATTTGCTATTATTCTTCCATCCAATTACGACATTAATTTATTCTTTACGGAATGATTTTGTAAATCATCAAAAAGATGAGGAACAATTTTGCTGAAAGATATGTGTCGTAACATGGATGGCAGCAAAATTTGTTCCTCACTATTTTTTAATAAGTTTCAATGTGAGTACAAAAATAATAAAAAAATAAATGGAGTTGCCGATAGCCAAAAGTGGAGGCAAAATTTTAAATTTATACAATATGGTAACGTTTTATGTAGTAAAAGATTATGAAACACCGGAACATGCAGGTGCAAGTGGTTTATTTCAATTGATTACAGTTAGTATTCATCGTGATGATGATGAAATTGATGATGTAACAAATGAAGTTGATTCGGGTAAATTTTTTAGGGATGATGAAGAATTAAAAAAATATTTTTCAAAAGTATTTGAAATAGAAGAGGATATAATGATTGCGGAAGACTAAAAAAATTGTTGAAAAAACCGATTTATTCGGTGTGATGATTGGTGTTGTGGGTAGGTATGGAGTCAGCAATGAATGATGTTGTGTGTTTAAAACATGTAAATTACATTTGTTTGTTGTATTACAATATGTTAGCGGACATGTGTGGGTAAGTGATATGATGTAACGACGTGCAAAAAATTATTATTGATTTAAAAAAAAAAAAAAAACGATGTATAAATGATATCATAATTATTGATATTCTTTATTATTAAATTCTAAATAACAACACAAGTCATTGAACCAAAGCAAATTATTTTTTATTTTGAATTTGGCGAAAATATGAAATTATCAATTTAAAAACGAACAATATGAAAAAGAGAAGGAAACAGTTTGACTTGGAAGTTCAAAACGTAGGTGATGTTTTTTGGATCGGGTACACAAAGACACCCGAAGACTTACACTGTGATTTTGAATTTAACTTCCGTCAGGGACTGTTTCCTTTTTATTTTAAGGTTGCAAAAATAGGAAATTATCAATTAATAACAAACAAAAACAAAATGGGAGTGTTTCGACTGAGAACCCCCTTCGAAGTAGTTAACACCTCTCAGTTACAAGACTGTAACTTTTCATGGAACAGTGCAATGTTTTATAGTTTAAGTTCTGTTTACTTTACTCCCATGTTTTTGTTTTAATTTGAAATGCAAATGAAAAAACCGGAAATTTTGTTTTATCCAACAGGTTCCACGATGTATTTAACACATTTGGGCGAGACCTTGATAATCTGCCAGTTGTGCGCAACCATAAGGTTGACAAAATGGAAAAAAAACCTTTGGTTTCCATGTTTCCGGTTTAATTTCATTTGAATTTGCAAAAATAGACATATTAATCAATTAAAAACAATAATTATGACAAAAACAATTTTTAAAATTTTATTTCTGTCCACCCTACTTTTAATAGGGGTAATAAACACGAACGGACAAACGTGGCCACCTGCAGGAATGCAAGGTGACGGACTAACCGCAGAAACTGCATGGGAAATCACCACACTAAGTCATTTATTTGCACTATCCAATCATGTGAACGATTTTGATAATCAAACATCGGGTAAGTATTACAAACTGATGAACGATATTGACATGTCGGGTATTTCATTTATCCCAATAGGTGGAATGCAGTTTGAGTGGACCTATACATATACTGCATTTCGTGGAAATTTTGACGGTAACGGTAAAGTAATCAAAAATCTAACTATCAATAGTTCATCAGACAGGGTAGGATTATTTGGACACGTTGCCAGCAATGCAACATTTCAAAATCTCGGTTTGGAAAACGTCAATATCACAGGTGGTCAATACATAGGTGGATTGATTGGAACGGTCGGTGCAATGAGAGGGCAAGCAACAACAACAGGAAACATCACAATCTCAAACTGTTATGTTACAGGCAAAGTCACAGGTACACAATCCGTTGGCGGTCTCGTTGGGTACGTCGCACCCAATTCCACATGCAACATAACCAATTGTTACACTGAATGTAACGTAACCGCCAACAATTTTGTAGGTGGACTGGTAGGTGATAGTCGCGGCGACATTTCCTATTGTTACACGACGGGAACAGTCAAGGGGAACGGAACTGAGTACATTAATGCAGTTGGCGGTGTAATCGGCAGGTATCTTTCCGGAACAGTCAAAAACGTTGTTGCCGCAAATGACACCGTAATCAATTATGGTATAGGTATTGTTGGTCGTGTAATCGGTAGCAATCAAGGTACGACACCCTTAAATTGTTACGGTCTCACGACAATGGTAATCGCAAACAATAACGGTGTCAACGGTACTAACGCAACAATCACCCAATTACAGTCCCAATCCTTTTACACAACCCCATCTAATTGGAACACATCCCCGTGGAATTTCACAACAATCTGGACAATCTGCAATGCCAAATCGTTCCCTTATTTCCAACATCAAAATAAACCTTGCCAATACACCATAACCCCATCGGCAACCGCAGGTGGTACAATTTCCCCAAACACCCCACAATCCGTACCGGTAAACGGAAACATCACGTTCACGGCAACCCCCACCGGCAATTGCAAAGAGGTGGATGTGTGGAAAATTGACAACACGGTGGTGCAAACAGGTGGCAACACCTACACAATCCAAAATGTGCAATCCGACCAAACAATTTCCGTTTCCTTCAAAACAATAATTTACACGTTAACACCGTTGCCGGCAACGAATGGGACAATTTCCCCGAACACCCCCCAAACGGTAGAATGTGATGGATCGCTAACAACAACATCTTTTTATGCGACCCCCAATACAAATTATGAGGTGGATAAATGGTATGTGGACGATGTACCCGTTCAAAACGGTGGCAATTCATTTGTTTTTTACAACTGGACCCTCACTGCTAACCACACGATTGAGGTAACGTTCAAATATGTACCACCAACGTACACCGTAACGTTTGCATCGAACGGTGGCAACGGCAATATGACACCGCAAACGTTCACAGAGGGTGTACCGCAATCACTTTCACAAAATCAATTTTACCGAAACGGTTATGATTTCAAAAATTGGAACACATCGGCAAACGGCAACGGAACAACCTATCAAAACGGACAAACGATAACCGTTTCCGCAAATATGACCTTATTTGCACAATGGGAAACAACCCATATTCCCGTAACGAATATAACGAACGTTCCCACAACGGCAACCGCAAACGTTCCCTTGACCCTTACAGGAACAGTTGTACCTTCAAATGCAACCTATAAAACAATCGTTTGGACGGTAAAATCGGCAGGAACGACAGGTGCAAAAATCGTTGGTAACGTTTTTACGGCAACCTCATCGGGAACGGCAACCATAACGGCAACCATACAAAACGGTATTTCAATGGGTGTCCCATACACAAAAGATTTCACAATAACCGTGAATACCGATTTTGTGAAAGTGACTGATATAACGAACGTCCCCACATCGGCAACCGCAAACGTTCCCTTGACCTTGACGGCAACCGTATTACCAACCAATGCAACAAATCAATCAATCATTTGGACAGTGAAATCGCAGGGAACAACCTCCGCAACCATAAATGGCAATACGTTTTTGGCAACCTCATCGGGAACGGCAACCATAACGGCAACCATACAAAACGGTGTTGCCGTGGGGACTCCGTTTACCAAAGATTTCAACATCAAGGTGGACACCGTTGTTGGTATTGCCGAAAACACCCTCATAAATTTTCGGGTATATCCCAACCCGACAACCGATTACATTACAATTGACAATGAGACTAATTTCACACAAATGGCTATCATTTATGACATCAGAGGGAGTATTGTAATTTCGGCAATAATTTCCCCATTTGACAAAACCAAAGTGAATATGGGACATTTATCGGTGGGAATGTATGTATTGAGGGTAGGAAATGAAACGATGAAAATTTTAAAGGAATAATTTGAACAAATTTTGAACAAGTAATTTGAAGACATTGTAAGAATAGAAAACATAATTTAAAACGAAGTTATGTTATAGTCAGCCATTTAGTAACAATATTAACCACAACAGAAGACACACAAAAACAGGAAAAAACAAAACTGATATAACTCATAATCAGGGGGTCCTTGGTTCGATCCCAAGAGGGACCACTTTTATCTGTTTAAAATTAGAAAAAATCGTTGTAAATCAGAATACAACGATTTTTTTGTTATCTCTTTAACAGCCAATCTACAATGTTGATATGTTCAATCCCTTCAATTTCAGAAGTTATTAGGTCAGTAGAGATAATATATTTTGGATAATTATCGTCAATAGATTTTAATGGACGGATTTCTCGCTCTGCTGTTTTAGGATCGGACATAGACCAAGTAACTTGATAATATTCAAATTTATTCAGTGCATTTTTTACAATGAAATCCACTTCATACGCTCCAACTTTTCCAATCCAAATCTGATAACCTCGCCTGTTTAATTCTAAATACACAATGTTTTCTAAAATATGTCCTACATCTTGATATTGAAATTTTCCAAGCTTTAAATTCCGAAAGCCAATATCTACCAAATAGTACTTTTCTTGTGTTGCAAGTTGCTGTTTACCTTTAATATCAAAACGGCTTACTTGATAAAAGACGTAAGAATTTACTAAATATTCGATATATCTTTCTACTGTATTGTGATGTATGTCTTGTTTATCTTGTTTCATTGCTTTTGAGATGCTATTTGGCGATACAACACTTCCAATTGCACCCATTAAGAATTTTGAAAGATTATCAAATCCTCTCATATTCTGAATATTATATCTCTGCTTAATGTCTTTCTCTACAACGGTGCTGTACACGTCTTGAATATACCTGTTTTGAATATCAGCGCCTTGGCTTCGCAATAAAACGCCTTGTGGCAACGAAGTTTCATAAAGGTAGTTATTAAATAATTCATATTTATTTAATGCCGTATTTTTTTGACTTTCAAAATATTCGCCGAATGAAAATGGCAAAATATGTATCGTAATGTAACGACCTGACAACAATGTTGCAATTTCGCCCGACAAAAAATAAGCGTTTGAACCTGTTACATACAAATCAATAAATTTCTCAGTATATAAGGCATCTATGAGTCGTTCAAATTCAGGAATTTGCTGTGGCTCATCAAGAAAAATGTAATTCATATTTTCTTTGTCCGTTTTGGAAAAAATATCTTTGTAAATATCAAGCCACGTGTATTCTTCCGGAAAAATCGGCTTTTCAAAATTATAGCATTGAACTCTGTTTGTTGGCGCTCCTGAATCAATAATTTGTTCAGCAAAAATTTCTAACAAAGTGGATTTACCCGAACGTCTTAATCCTGTAATAACTTTGATAATATGCTCGTCTTTCAACTTTTCTAACTGTTGAATGTAGTTTTTTCTATTTATTAGCTCATTCATATTTATTTGATATTTAATTATTTAAATGCAATTTTATCAAAACTTCGTGTTTTTAAAAGTTTTGACAAAGATAGTTTTTTTTCAACCATAAAAAAGGGGCGCAATCTGCGCCCCTACGTTTCGGCATTTTAATGCCGCCTGTTTCGTTAATGATTACTTCTTAACAAAACTCTTCACTCCCGTGCGGTCTCCTTCTATTACACGAATGAAGTAAGTTCCTGCGGAAAGTGTAGTGATGTTGATGTCGAATATAGCTTCATCGGTTTCATATTTGGCAATATGCATACCCATGGCGTTATATACTTCAATGGTAGCCGGCGCCGTAGCAGTACGTTTAACGGTAACTTTGTCGGTAGCCGGGTTGGGGAATAGACCGAAAGTAAGATCGTAATCGTTGATACCTAATGGCAATTTAACTGGTACAATCATATCTTTATCAGCAACAATTACATTGCCGGTTTGTGTAACATACGACAGTGCAGAAACTACCCATGGATATGTTCCGGGAGGTAAATCTTCAACTACATTACCTTCAATTGGTTCACCGTTAAATTCTATGAAAGCATCCGGTATTGGATTTCCTTCCATATCTGTTACCTCGAATGTTACTTTATATAAACCACAAGCAGGATCGGTAATGGTAAACGGTATGGTTGCCATTGTAGATTCGCCGCAAGCAAATACTGAGGTAACACCGGCTACGTGATCGCCTTTCAGTACACCTGTAAATGTATATTCGGTTTCTGTAGTTTGGGTTACAAACTTACCATCTAAATATACATTGTAGCCGAGGAAGGTCTTCGAGTCGCTGCCTTTGCCCGGGAAGTCAACAGAAATATCATCTAACATAAAGAACCATGAGTCAACGGAAACTACATTAATAGCCAAATATACATCTTGACCTGCATAAGCAGTTAAATCAAAACTATACTCTGTCCATGTATTTTCCGGAGCTGAAATATAGGCGTCATCTTGTATGAATGTAAATGCTGCCGGAACCGGATCCGTTGTTGACACTCCTACTTTAAATCTTTCTAACTGATATACACCTGCATTCGTCCGATAAGATTTTGCCCAGAATTTTAAATATACACCTGCAGCAATCTTCATCTTTGGTAATATCAACCAGTCATCTTGCCAGTATCCGGCATTATCGGAAGACCATGTTGTCAGATATTTATTTCCACTATGCGGCTGTGCATCCGCATCAGCGCTTAGAGCCGTTTGAGATGGATTAAATACCATATACGATTTTGGTACTGTTGCATTTGGCCAGTTAGCCTGGGTATGACTAAATGTATTTGCCCCATCAACATCAATTAAAATATAATCGCCAATATCTGCAATAATGAAATTTTGGTAGCTTTCCATATCATCATAGAAAGGAGTGAACTGAATTTCATTATTCCATGTAAAGAGTGCGCTACAGCCATCCACGTCTATTTCTAAACGTACCGGCTCTGTTAATTTATCAAGTACATTAGAGAACGCAGGATCAGACACTACACCACCATGGTAGCAAGTTCTTACTGCATATCTGTACATTCCCGGAGCAGCGGTATTCCAACTGTAATCTACAAATCTCAGGTCGGTTACCGGGTTGTTGGTTAATGTTACCCATGCAGCTTGGTTATTTTCTTCTCCTTTTACAAGACGCCATAGTTTGTAACCGATAGGACCAAGCGCTTTTTCGCCGCCGCGCAACTTAGAATCATCTGTAACTACAGGCCCTTCCGACGGAGTGCTAATAATTGCAGGACCTTTCGCTAACGTAGTTTGCATGCTTCCTTCCTCTATATTGGCAGAGCGGCTGGCTCCTTTGTTGGCAACATAGCCAAACTTGCCGCCATCTGTTCCAATAGCGCGAATCATACAGTTTTTAAAGATGCTGCTCTCTCCAAACGGACTAAATGGGTAAACTGCACTTAAACTGTAATAGTTTCCGTCTGTTACGAAGGGCCATTCAGCGTTAGGAGCATCTGTTCCTACACTGGTAAAGCCACCATTAGAAGGACTTACGCCGATGAAGAATCCATCAGGACAAGCCACAGGCTCCGGAAATTCGTATTCACACCATTGTAAAGGAGTGTTCGGAATATTCAGAACTTT
This sequence comes from Lentimicrobiaceae bacterium, assembly GCA_009787485.1. GTDB lineage: Bacteria > Bacteroidota > Bacteroidia > Bacteroidales > WCHB1-69 > WRNX01. The sequence goes on from WQWP01000003.1 coordinate 11,201, forward strand.
AAATATTACCTTGTTTCTATCAGGAATATTGTTGGTTAAACCAAGTACCCATAAATCGTAAGCCGGTTGAACTACATTGGTGGTTGAGTACCAACTCATACTGAATAGCGTTGTGCTTTCTCTATGTACAGAGCCTATCACACTTTCGCGCGTACCTACCTCGGGGAATCCTATTTGCTGATCGTTAATTCCGCTATCATAACGGAACTCTTTCGTTGGAAGTGCCGGCGTTCCCCAAGTAACTTCTGCATAACAATCTTCAAAATAGTTGGCTTCTACATTTCTTGGTTCTTCAGGTATTTCTAATAAGATAATCGGTAAGTTGGTATTTCCAATAATATCTATGGTTGCGGTATAAGGTTGGAAACCTTCTGCCTCAGCATAAATTGTATATGGGCCATCGAAAACAAACGGGAATTCAAATAAACCTAACTCAGGGCCGGACTCGGTTTCGTAGGTGTTACATCCACCTTCCAATTTCAATGTAGCGCCGTTAATGAATGTTTGTCCATCGGCAGCTTTCACTGTACCAAATACCACACGGGTATGCAGGGAGAAATTACGTACTGTACTCATATTGGCATAAATAGTAACATTAGCCGTTGCAATAGCTCCGCAGAGATTTGCTTCTATAGCGTAGTTGCCCGGTTTCAGGTACAGGAATCTGTAGAATCCGTCTGCATTGGTCATTGCATAAAGTGCAGTACCTGTAATTTGTACTTTCACGCCTTCTATCGGAGCGCCTTGGTCATCGCTTACAACTCCGGATAATGAGCCCATTCCTTGCATGTTGAATGTAAATCCGGCATTCGGGAGGCCTTGAGTCAGGTCGAGTGTTCCGCCGTTACCGGTTGGATTCAACAGGTCGAACTCAGCGCCACCGGCATCATCTTTGTAAAGCATTCTTGAACGTCCTGCGAGAGGAGTGCATTTGAATCCATCGGTTGAGTTGCCGTAGCCACTGTCGTATCTTTGAGAGTAAATTACCAAAATTTTACCGTTATATTCGTACGGCGTAGCTAATGGAATATTAAAGGTATATTTTCCTGTAGGGAAGCTTCTTATGCCGTCATATACTTCTGTAAAGATATTAGGATCTACCCAGCCGGCATTCAGGTTATCAAGATTATCCACTTCACCTATCCATACGCGAATTCTTACACTTTGCAAATTAGTGCCGGTATGGTCAATAGATGCTTGATAAGCAATATTGTTGATAATACCGCCATTGGTTCCAAATTCGTGTGGGAAGTATATCGATTGCGACAAACTCTTACGATAGTAGAGGTTGTAAGGCACTCTTCCTGAGTTATTTGTTGCGTTTGGATCGCCAATCTCGATGATAACCGTACCTTCAGGACTCACTGTTATTGGGAATAGCGGGGTTGTGTTATTTCCAAGGAACATGTCGCTCTCAAAATCCACATAGCCTTTAATATTTAGTATTCCAACGTGCGCTGCGGTGAAAGCATCTACCGGAACTGTATATTGACCAACGGCTTCAGGAGCTAAGAATGTGGTGATTTCGCTTTCTCCCAACAATTCATTGTCTTCTGTTAATACTTGAAGTTTAAAGTTGGTTACAGGGTTAATCCCTTTGTTCTTAACAGTTATGGTATAATCATAACTGTTTCCTACAGTTGGATTAGGTCCGGCAATTGATATGGCTTCCATATCTATATCAAAAATGCCTTCCAATTTTACTTCGTCAACATAGAGGTTAAATTGATTAGCAATAGAATAGCAATAATATCCCAGATGTAAAATTCCTGCAGGAAGAACTACTACAAATTCTGCATTAAGCATATTTCCGCCTGTACCGCTAATCGCTGTATAGTCGTGTATCACATTAGTTTGTGCAGCAACGGTATTGCTGGCTCCCCAAGTTACGCGCAATCTTTCCAGGTATGAAGTGGAGTTGGTGCCATACTTGAATGTCAGTCTGTATTCTCCTGCGGCAGGTACCATAATCGGAGGTGAAATCATCCAGTCGTTGGCAGGAAGTGTAGAATGCCAGGTATATTGTGCCAAACCGTTGTTGGGCGGAGTGGTAGTTGGCGTAGTACGTGTCCAGGTATTACCGCCGTTCAAATCAATTACTGTCCATTCGTTGAAAACAGCTTGTGTTTCAAAGTCGCAGAAATAAGGAATGGTGTAAGGTTCACTTGGTAAACACACCTCATTCGACATCCCTGTATAGAAGTCATTCGGACAAAGAAGTTCCACTTTATAACAAGCCGCATAAATAGGGCCGAGCGGATCTACATAAGGGCTGGTAGCGCCTGTCATTATAATAGCGCCATCGCGGTAAATTCTTCCGGTAACTCCGGGCTCATTCGTCCATGAAATTCTATTGCCACCGGCAACGCGGGTAACAGCGATTACAGCAGGATCGCAATCGGGCACAAATACACAAGGCAAGTCTATCGTTTCGCAAACAAGTTCAGACTCTTGGCCATCGGGGCAAATTGATTTCACACACCACGTATGTCCACCTACCCAAGGATCGAAATCATTATCAATGTACGATTTTTTCTTTGTGGTGGCAATATGATCGCCATTACGGTAAACCATATATTCTAAGTCGCTGCCCGGGCAAACCCTAAGTCTGAGATTAGCTCTGAATTGAGTTCTTGTCATACTTCCTGCAGGCGCTGCCGGATTTATCTGATTGTAGTCGTCGTATGCGTAGATGGTCTTATATTGTGTAAGGGTACCTCCTGCCCAACTACTGGAGAACCAACCGGTACCCATGGTTTGGTTGATGGCAATTACAAGATTACCACCGTCATATTCAAATGGTTCTTCAAAATCTATGGAAGTCCACTGGTCAGCTGCATTAAATGTAACCGTACCGCTATACATTAATGTCAATTCGGAAAGCGGAATAAATTCGGATGCAGTAACCGGAGTACCAAATTCGCTTTTGGTCGTAGTTCCTATATAAACCGCCACCGGAATAGTTTTTACCGCATTAACTCCGGTAGTACGATAGCCAAATGCTACCCCTGAAATGAGCGCGCCTACAGCATCTCCAATTTCCGACTCATTATAAATGGTTTGCGTATAGGCATTATTATAAGTTGTATATATTGGTGAACCGAGGCCTGTTGTAGTACCGGATGGAACCACTAAGCCTTCGCATTCGCCCATATCTTCAGTTACCGTTATAGATTGACATACGCTTTGCGGCCCACAATCTTGTGAAGGAGGATAGATAGCTCTTACACAATAGCTATGCTGTCCGGAAGGCGCGAATGAATGGGTGAAAGAAGTAGTATTTACGGTTTCTAACAGCGTTCCGTTGAAACGTACTTCATATCCTGTAGGTGTGCCGGAGGCAGCCGTCCATGTTAAATTAACACTTTGACCTGGAGCTTGAGTAGCCGTAAGGCCAGAAATTGCGGGACATGGGTCTTTGCCTGCACCTGCTATAACAAAAGATTCAACACTTCTCTCTGCGGGGAAAGTTCCGAGAATAGTAAAAGCGCCTGTTGCTTTATTAATGGTGCGCCACTGTGTTGTATTGGTTGGCAGATCTGGGCTGCGGAAAGCATGATACAAGATACCTGTTTCCGGATCAATATTAATATCCTGAATCCAGTTTCCGGCCGGATATGTAGAAATTTGGGTAAATGCTCCGGTTGTTAAATTAAGCGTACCAAAAGTTGATTGAGTTACGCTGAGGTTCAATGCATAGCAAGTTCCGTCAACATCAATAGCAATATATCTAACTGCATCAGTTGTTGATATTTGAGTAAATATACCGGTTGCAAGGTCAATCGTTCCAAATCGGGCTGAGGGCTCAGGAAACTCTGTAGCATACGCTATACCGGTAACAGGATTTAATGCCATACTGATACAATCGGGCACCTGGGCGTTATTGGAGTTAATGATAACAGTTGCTCCGGTTTCCGGATCCATTTTTCTATAAGAATTAACGTATGGAGCGCTGCTGGTACAAGTTACTATTCCTATTTGACCATCTGCAGGATCATAAACCATAGCCTGATGAGAGAGCGTGATGGCTACAAGTGGTGGCACCGGTGCGTTAAAATCGCCCAGTGTGGTTAAAAATGCAGCGAAAGGAGGAGTGGATGAAGCCGTGGTATATACGAACGGAGAGGTTTCGCCTCTAAACGGAACAGGCGCAACGAACTCTGTTTGAGGAGTAAATGTCATGGTTCCTGCCGGAGCGTGTCTTTGCGCAAGACTGTTTGAAGCGTTATTTTGTTCTAATGCCAATCTATCCGCCATTACTTGCAGTTCGCTTTCCGGATCTACTTTAGGCGCTGCTGTTGTAAATTCAACAGGATCTTCAGTTCCTTTTCCTTTACCGGCAACGTTCCATGTTAATATCGCGCTGCAATCGTTGTCCACGCGGTCGTAATCTACTGTAAAATTAACGATCGGAAGCGCTTCACACTCATTTCCTTCAACGCAAATTGGTTTTGAAACTTCCACCGGCAGCGATTGGTCGCCTGTTTCGCAAGCCACAGTTACCGACCAGGTGTGAGGTACATTGTTGTTGAAAGATGCGGTATAAGTAGTGCCTTCGTGATTTGCAACAAGAAGTGCGCCGTCTAAATATATATTGTAGGTAACATCTCCGGGGGTAGGACCATCAGGACTGGTTATTAAAACATCATCAATAAATGCGTCATCGCCATCCCACTCATAAGTAAAGTCATGGAATCCCAAATAGTAGGTTCCGCTTGTTGTAGGTGTAAAAGTGTAAGTAATTTGCGTCCAATTGGCAAAGTATACATTGAGATTTTTATACACTTCCACACCGCTATTCATTGCTGAAATGGTTGGATTTTGGGCTATTTTTACTTCAAAGCGATTTCCATCACCGGCATTATATCCCATCAGCGCCCAAAAACTTATTGTATAGGGAACACCTTGTGTTAGAGCAACACCGGGGCTAAACATCCACGCATCTTTATCAGCTTCGTCATCCCACCAGCAAGCAGCTGCTTGGTCTCCGGTATATGCTTGCCAATCATCAACAAACCACCACCAGCCATCGCCAACAGATGTTTCTGTCCAGCCGTCCGGCAAATCAAAAACATCAGCATCTTCAAATCCTTCCGAAAGAAGAATGCCTTTAGAATAATTAGGAGCTAAGCCGGGTGTATTGTTACGTTCAGCTCTTTTTTGAAGTATCGTTTCTTTTTTTACCGATTTTTCTTTTTCGCTTTTCTCAACCCGAATATAATCAGGGTTTGTGGCGCCTTTTCCTTTCGCCGGCGCCGTCCACGACAATGTTGCAGAATTACATGCATTGTTGTAAGCAACGGTTAAACCTGTTGCGGGGTCGCAATCGCCTGATGGCGGTTGGCAAATTGGTTTTGCTACTGTTACCGGATCTGATTCGCCGCCATCTTCGCAAACTACTTTCACCGACCATGTATGAGGTACATTGTTTTCGAAAGTTGCGGTATAATTAGTGGCTGCAGTTGTGGTAAGTAGTGTACTGCCTCTATATACATTATATGTAACATTTCCGGGGGCAGTTCCACCTGTTATTTGTGCATATCCGTTTCCTGAGGGGTCTGGGTTCGCCACAAAGTTAGGTTCGCCGAATTTGATGGTAATTCCGTTTGTAACTCCATCAATATTTCCGGAGCCTGCGCCGCCGCCGCCGCCCCAATGTCCTGCGCCGCCGCCATACCAGCCGCCGCCGCCGGCACAACCGCCTAAACTACCATTATAACCGCCGCCAGTTCCAAAACCGCTGGGGGGTACATTATAACTGAGCATCTGTGTGGCACCTGCGCCACCGGCTGTTTGTGTGCCACCTTGTCCGAGATTTGCTGGTGCTCTGGAAGAAGTACCGTCGCCGCCGGTTAAACCGCCGCCGGCGCCACCATGACTGTTTACATATGAATTGTAACCGTCGGCGCCACCGCCACCGCCGCCAACAATGATTCTGTTGGCATAAGTGTCGTTTTGGGTGGTTCTTATATCTGTTCCGCCGCCGCCGGTACCTCCGTCGTTACCGGCAGAAAATGTTCCTGTAATAACGCCGCCACCGTTCCAGCCGCCTGCAGCCGTTCCGGGTCCTGTAGAAGTACCTCCCTTTCCGCCAACATAAACATAATAGGTTGTGGGCGCTGTAACATTAATCGTTCCTTTTGAGTATCCTCCCTTACCTCCTGATCCATGTTTGGCATTTCCGCCATCGGCGCCCCAAACTTCAATTTCGTAAGTTCCGGGTTGCAGCTCTACGGGTTGCGGTGCGCCTGTGTAGGAGAAAATTTGGGTGTTCGTGCTTTTGCCGGCCGGGGCTGTCCACGACAATGTCGCAGAATTACAGTTTAAGTTGTAATTAACAGCTAAGTTTGTTGCGGGGTTGCACTCGCCGGGCTCATCTCCACCTTCACAGAAATTGAATTTTATATTCGGACGGTTGGTGAGTCTTGTTCCGGTACCCGGGGCTGTTGGATCATAAACACTGCCATCTCTTCTTGCGTGTATGGTTTTTTCCCCACTGGTAGCTGTTCCGTTCCAAAGCGGGGTGGTAGTGCTGCCTATATAAGCGTTAATTCCATTTTTAAAGTTTACAGCTACTACAACATTATTGCCACTATAAACAAATGGAACATCAAGTTCAATATATATCCAACCTGCTTCACATACCACAGGCCCGTTATATACTAATTCCATATCAGCCGGCAACACCCAATCGGTAGTGGAGGCAAAAGTGGTCTTGGTGGTATTTCCCAAATAAATATCCACATTGGGGAAAGTAAAAGGCGTATGAATATATTGGAAGTTGAGCGCTGTGATTTCACCTGAACTGCCATATCCAATCTCCGCAGCATCATATATTTGTTGCGCGTATGAAAAATAGTTGAACGATCCTATTGGAGCTGCAGGCATTCCTACTGTTCCTTCGCCCACTTGATAGGGCACTTCGGTTTCTTGACAGGTATGATATTTGCAGGGCTCCATAGTTGCGCTCATGGGGTCAGATTCGCCCTGTTCGCAAACCATCGTAACGGCATAAGTATATCCTAAATAAGGATCTGCTGCTTTGTCTCTCCAGTGGAGTTGTTGCGTACCGGCTTTTATAAGACCACCATCGCGGTAAACATTATATTCGGTAGGGATATATCCCACACCGGTTCCGTTTATCACAAATACAAGTTCAAATTGATTGCCGGTGGTGCCATCTACGCAACGTTGCCAATCCGCACCCACTCTTTGAACGCCATTTCCGTTTTCCTCAATGCCCAACACGGTAACAGGAGGAATCCATGGGCCTGAAGCCAAAGAGCCTGAAAACATCATCTCAATCCAATAAACGCCTCTTTGCAATGTTAATCCGTCAATATCAGCCACCACTTTCATCAATCTGCGATCTGTGTTGGTAAGAGCGGCTAATGTAGTTCTATTAACATTAGAATACTCGGTACTAATCATACGATTGGTCGTCATATCCCCCCAAATTATCGTTCCGCCTTCCATGGGGGAGGCGTCCCAAATTCTTACAAATACGGCGGTAATCGTAGAGGTAGTAGAAGGCGCCGAAGTTTGATACACGTAGAAATCAACGGTTTCAATGGTTGACTCTCCACTAAAGATAAAGTCGTCTGCTACTGAATAATTACTCGTAGAGCTTGCATTCATACCATAAGTGGTGCTATACGGATCGTTTATAGCACTCGCATCTGCGCCTGCTGCACCTGCTCCCGGGTGTGTAATGAATGGGCCATTGTCGTAAAGAACGCCACTTCTTGGGTTGCTATATCTCGGATGTTCCGGCGTTACGATATTCAAATTTGCTAATTCTTCTTTAGAAAGTTTTTCTGCTCTGTCTTGGCTCAACGGGTCAACATTTACCGGAATAGACGGAGTGGTTTTCATTGGGTTTGTATAAATATTAATACCTCCGCGTCCTGTGGGAGGTGCCCACCTGGGCACAAAGTTACCGTCGTCGCAAACAACGGCGAAGTTTTGTACAGGGGGACAATCGCCTCCGCTTGTAGCTTGGAAATTAGCCGTATAAGTAGCGTCAACAGTAGCATTAAAAGTAAGCGGGTTGGCAGTAGAGCCGCCCGGAGTCCAACTTGCAAAGGTATAGCCTAAGTTGTCACTTGCGGTTAAAGTAACGGGCGCACCTACGGCATACGTGCCGCCACCGGTAACTGTGCCTGCACCTATAGGGTTAACGGCGGTGGTAATGGTTACGTTGTTGGCAGCTTCTGCTACCGTTCCAACAATATTCATATTACCGGTAATGTTTTGACCACCCAGTGTGTACCAGCTTGTACCGATGGCAAAATGCCCACCATTGGCATTCCCCGGAGTGTTTACAGAATATGAAAGGGGATAAACACTTGCTGTAGAAACGGTATTTACAGTGTAACCAATAAAAGTATTGGTGCTTTGTAAGTTATAAGGAGTAGTTAATATTATTGTATTCCATCCATTCACAGTGGGCGTGAAAGGCTGCGTATATAAGTTAGCGCCTGTAGTTGAACTTCTTACCCAAATAGAACAATCTGTGAGATCTGATGGATCTGCAGAAAGATAAACGTCTAAAGCTGTAAGTTGTTTTCCAACAAAGGGCGTCATAGCAGCTGCGAGATAACCTATAGTAGCGTGACAGGCAGATGGATTCACTGTTGCTCCGTACGATCCATTGTTATTATATGTACAATATCCCATAGGTTGTATTGCGTATATTTTTTGTGTTAACGGGTCAGAAATATCATTTCCGGCAACTGCATCGCCTGAAAGAATAACTTTTCCTTTTACTGTGAGATCACCTGCAGTAGTAGGCGTATATGTAACATTAACATTTGTAAAAGCGCCTGGCGCCAAAGCAGTAGTAACCGGTGTTGAGCCTATAACAGCATTGGCGGCGTCGAGGAGTTGAACCGTATAATTACTTTGTGATGCTGTGCCCGTATTCCATACCGTAACGGCATAAGTAGTTTGGGTGCCTACCCATTTTAGCGCCGGAGAAGCTACGATAGAAGCAGCAAGGTCGTTGGTGGGTAATGCGGGTGCGCCTGAAACGTAGCCTTCAATTACCAAATTACCTGCCGTAGTAAAGACATTCCAATTAGCTCCTACTCCATTAGTATTTGGAACAGTGGCTCCAATAATGTAATTTGCTCCACCCGCTTTGTAGGTATCTCCTGTTGTGGTAAGAGGCATAGGGCGAATTTCGTTAGTCGTTCCTGAAGTAGTAATATGCGTTACTGAAAAACCAAGAACCAAACCATTTGTAGTTAGCGTGTATGGAGTTGTTAGTATAACATCATTCCATGCGCCCGGTGCTACCGTACAACTTTGCTCATAGAGAATAGCGCCCGAAAGTGAATTTTTTATCCAAACTTTTCCACTGCTGGGTACTAAACTGAGATTTTGTGAAGCTGCCGGAAAGTAAAAGCTGATTTGATCCAGCACACCTCCCACATAGTTGTACATTTGTTGGGAAGTAAAAGAAATACAACCATGAGAATAAAAAGTACCCACACCAAAATTGGCGTTACCTAATCCGGCAAAAGTGGTACCGGCATAGTACTTTAAAACATAATCCGCTCTCGAAACATTTTGCTCCGGAAGGATTTGTTCTTTTCCCATTGTTACATGATTTTTTGGCACAAGGTTCTGTGCACTCAGATAGCTCACACTTGCCATGAAGATGAGAGCTAAGAAAAAGATAATTTTTTTCATAATGAATAAATTTTGGTTAATAATTATTTTGGTTTGATTTTTATGTGATTTTTTAGTTAGCTTCTTTATTATATAATTAGCCTGCAAAAATACATTTTTTCATATATTAACTATTGATTGTTGATTTTTTTGTTATTTGTGGATATTTTTTTTGAGGGTAAAGATTGAGCCCAAAGTAAAATTGAACCGGAGAAGTCGAAAAAATGCCTAATCCCGAAGAAAAAATGCAAATTGCAGATAAAAACTGCTTATTTTTCGTGTTTTTTAACATATTGATTATTAGTAAAATAATTTATTGAAATTGATTTTTGAACGATTCTTTTTATATTTTTGCCGCGTTAATGAAATATTATAAAAATATTAAATGTATGAAAAATCAAAATCCAATCCCTCCAGCCCCAACTTTTGAAAGTACATGGGCATCGTCACGAAAAGCCAAATGGCAAATGCTAAAAGCCGAACAGCAAATGAAAGAAGCAAACCGCCGAATGAAAGAGCAAATGCAAGAGCAAATGCAAGAGACCGGCCTCAAAATGCAAGAGACCGACCGCCGAATGAAAGAACTGCAAAAATTAATGGGCTCCTGGTCCACCAATCACGGCTCATTTGCTGAAGAGTATTTTTTCAATGCTTTTGAAAACGGCAAGCAAGATTTTTTCGGAGAGCATTTCAATAAAATTAGAAAAAAGGTAAAATATGTGGAGTTAAATCTTGAGGATGAATACGATATTGTACTGTATAATGACAATTCCGTAGCCATTATCGAAGTAAAATACAAAGCGCATGAGAATGATATACCCTCTGTGTTAAAAAAAGCAGAGACATTTAGAATATTATGCCCCAGCTACAAAGATTTTAAAATTTACCTCGGTTTCGCTTCCATGAGTTTTTATGAGGAATTAGAGCAGGAATGTATCAAACAAGGCATTGCCGTAATAAAACAAGTGGGCGATACGGTGGTGATTAATGATAGTCATTTGCGGGTTTTTTAATAAATCAAGGCAAAATCTTATTTTAAACTGCTAATATTAAGTATTTTACAATTTGTTTTTAGAAAAAAAGGTAACTCAGGTTTTTCTAAGCAAAAAAAGTATATTTTCGCCGCCTCATTCAGCAGAAACGCCGCGTTCGTCTAGCTGGCCCAGGACATCAGGTTTTCATCCTGAAGATCAGGGGTTCGAATCCCCTACGCGGTACAAAATGAAAAGCCAATTATTTACAAATGAAATAGTTGGCATTTTTGTTTTTATGGTTTTGGCACGTATTTGGCATTTTATCCGTTTTTGCTTTAGATTTTAATAAAAAAGAGAAAACCGGAGCAAACTTAATTACCCCGGTTTCCCACAACCATGAAAACAAATATTACTTTTTAGCTAAAAAGTCTTTTACACTGTCGGTTTCCATAACCGCTTCTTTGAACGTGTAAGCTCCGGTTTTCGGAGAGCGTTCCATTTTGATTACGCGGGTGTAAGTTACTCCACCGGCTCTTTTTAATGTTGCAACTGTCTTCTTTGCCATAACTCAAACTATTTAATTTCTTTATGAACCGTTACTTTCTTTAAATAAGGATTGTATTTCTTCAATTCCAATCTCTCTGTAGTGTTTTTTCTGTTTTTGGTAGAAATGTATCTCGACATTCCGGGCACGCTGCTGGTTTTTTGCTCAGTGCATTCCAAAATAATTTGTTGTCGTGCTTCCTTGTTTTTCTTTGCCATTGTGCTACTCTTTTAAAAATAAAAAGACCTTTATCAATTGTGGGCGCAAAAATACACTTTTTTATATACCAAAAATCAAATGCCCTTTTTTATTCTTAAAACAACTCTAATATACTAATTTTCAATTCCTAATTCCTAATTCCTAATTCCTAATTTACCAAAAGTTTCCAAATCTCATCCTTCAACTCCTGCAAATTCTGCTGCCCAACCGACGAAATAAATACAACCGTAATGTTTTCCGGAACCTTTTTTTGAATCGCTTTCAATTCTTTTTCCGTCAGCAAATCACATTTCGTAATAGCAAGCATCCTTTTTTTATCCATCAATTCGGGGTTGTAAGCCTTGAGTTCATTCAGCAATATCTGATACTCTTTTTTAATATTCTCTGTGTTGCATGGAATCATAAAAAGCAGTAAGGCATTGCGTTCGATGTGGCGCAAAAACCGAAGTCCCAATCCTTTTCCTTCCGATGCGCCTTCAATAATTCCCGGAATATCTGCAATAACAAACGATTGGTGGTTGCGATAGGCGACCATTCCCAAATTGGGGCGCAACGTAGTAAACGGATAATCAGCAATTTTAGGTTTTGCATTAGAGAGCACGGAAATTAACGTTGATTTTCCCGCATTGGGAAATCCTACCAATCCCACATCGGCTAATACTTTGAGTTCTAATATCAACCATTCTTCCATACCTTCTTCGCCGGGTTGCGCAAAACGCGGCGTTTGGCGAGTAGCCGATTTAAAGTGCACATTGCCCAGTCCGCCCCTTCCACCTTTTAATATAACGAACTCTTGTCCATCTTCTAATACTTCACCAAAAAATTCGCCGGTTTCGGGATGTTTTACGATGGTGCCTAAAGGAACTTCTACCACGGCGTTTTTCCCGTTTTTTCCAAAACACTGGTTTGAGGAGCCGCCGCCGCCGTCTTCTGCAAAAATATGTTTGGTATAGCGCAAGTGCAGCAACGTCCATAAATTCCGGTTTCCTTTCAAAATAATGTCGCCGCCTTTGCCGCCGTCGCCGCCATCGGGTCCCGCTTTAGGATCTTGCGCGGTGCGTTGAAGGTGCGCCGAACCAGATCCGCCTTTGCCGGAGCGGAAGAATATTTTTACGTAATCTATGAAATTTTCGTTTGGCATAAAAACCTTTCGTTTATTTAAGATTTAAGGATTTAAGGATTTAAAGCTACGGTTTCCACATTCCAACTTTAAATTATTAAATCTTTAAATCTTTTAAATTTTCCTCGACCCCGGCTTCACATAAGGAATCCCTTCCTTGCAAAGTGGACAGTTTTCCGGCTCCCAACTTTCAATGTCTAATTTGATGGCATCGAAAATGGGGTATTCGATGTTGCCGGTACTGCGGTTGGCAATACAAGCAATTCCTACGATTTCTGCGCCGTATGGTTTCAACGCCTCAATGGTTTCTAAGGATGATTTTCCGGTGGTAACTACGTCTTCGGTAATCAGTACGCGTTGCCCGGACTGTATTTCAAAACCGCGGCGCAATACCATTTTCCCGTCCTCGCGCTCTGTAAATATCGCCGGCACGCCTAATTGGCGACCTAATTCGTAAGCTACAATGATGCCGCCCATGGCAGGCCCCACTACAATGTCCACAGGAGTGTCTTTCAATTTTTCAACCACAACCGCCAAAACTTTCGCTGCTTTGTCCGGATATTGTAATAATTTGGCACATTGGCAATAACGGCTGCTGTGTCTTCCTGAAGAAAGGAGAAAATGACCTTCTAAGAGGGCTTCAGATTGTTTTAAGTGTTCTATAACCATAATGTATTATTTAAAAAGGAGGTGCTTTTATTTTACAACTATTTTAACGTTTCCGGTTGAACCATCTAAATAAGAAATAGTAAAAATATAATTGCCCGGAACGAAGTTAGAAACATCTATAGAGGTTTTCGAGTCTATAGCCGGAACTACTTTAATAATTTGACCGATAGAGTTAACAATTGTGATTTTTTCCATACGCACCCCTTCAACGTGAATAACTGTATTCGAAGGATTTGGATAAACTTTCAACGGGTTGGAGTGCTCTTCAATTCCAATAATTATTGTGCACGCTTCGTTTGAAGGAGCTGATTCAACATCCTCATAAGTCGCTTTAACATAGTAACAATATTGAACATCTACTACTACCTCTGTGTCAATGTATTGTTTATCAACAATATTAGATGCTATTTTTTCTTCATCTTTGTAAATGTTGAACAAGATTGAATCATCCTCGTATTCCCATATAAGTTCAATTTCTTCTTGTTGTGGATTTGCAGTTAAATTTATTGGAGCTGCCAATATCAGTACATTAATTGAAACTTCATCAGAGATACAGTCGTTAAGATATTCAACTGCTACTGAATAGGTATGATTGCCGGGAGGAGCGTTCTCAAAAAAACTTTCGGTTTGGATTGAACCAATAAACTCATCGTTGCGAAAAACATTATAGTGTAAAATTTCCAAAATTAGTTCAGGCGCACTCCATGATAACGTAACGGCATTCCCATCCACACTTGCAATGAAATCGGTTACTGCATCACAAATACTTACAACATGAACACTTTCACATATCATTGCTGACTCACAATATCCTTCATCATTTTGATACACTGCAACAACACAAAAGCTATAATTACCTTCTTCCGGCGCTTGAAAAGTAAACGATTCTTCGGTAACCATTTCTGGAGCCTCTTCTCCATTAATATAAATAATGTAACCTACCAAATCATTGTCATTTTCCGGTCTGTTCCATGTGATGTTTGCAACTTTGTCGTAACTTAAGGTGCAAGCCAAATTTGAGATTGGACTGCCACAGCTCTTAACAGTTAAAACTGCTTCGTAAGCATCCACCCTACCGGATCCGAAGATATTGCCTTTGGGTGAAGTTGCATTGGGCAAACGTACTGCAGTGGTTTCTAATATTTCGCAGATTTCTGCCGGAGTAAGATTCGGATTTTTTGATAACATCAAAGCCATAACTCCTGCTACGCCCGGCGTTGCCATCGAAGTACCACTCATGGTATTATAGCCGGAATTATTAGTATAATGTAATGATTTTATATCTACTCCCGGCGCACACACATCGGGGCGAATTAAGCCTATGCCGGGGTTATAAGGATAATCGCCATATCCTGTAACCGTTTGCCATTGCACCGGACCTCTCGACGTGAAGTTTGCGGCGGCATCATTAATATTTGTAGCGCCCACACATACAACGGCAGATAACCCGCCGGTAGTGGTTTGGTCGGGATGTAACCACGGTGGAGGGCAATCGCCGGGGGTTCTTACATTTTGAGGAATAGGATACTGCCCCATCGATTGTCCCTCATTACCGGCAGCAACAGAGGCAACCACTCCGGCTTCAAGGGCATTCACCATAGTATTTCGATATTGTAAACGAACAGAAACAGCCGGATTAGCCCAGCCAATTGACATACTGAGTACATGAGCGCCTTTCTCAACTGCAAACTCAATAGCGCTAACTACATAAGATGGAGTTCCGCCACCTTGGTTATTTAAAACTTTTAGCGCCATGATGGAAGCTTTTGGCGCCATTCCGGTTTGAGAACCGCTGAAACCATTACCCGCCACTGTTCCGGCACAATGTGAACCATGACCTGTGCTGCCCTGATAATTATGATCATCCTTCGGATTATTATTATTCGCTACAAAATTCCAACCATGATACGGATAATCAGGATGTTCCCACATATTCCCTTGCAAATCGTTATGATTGTAATTAACGCCGGTATCAAGCACCGCAACAATAATACCTTCCCCTTCATATCCTAAGTCCCAAACAAGATGTGCATTTACTTTCAATACATTATATGTAATCTCTCTCGTTTCATCGGTAGTGTTGGCTTCATACTCCGGAAGCAAGTTCTCTTCTTTATCAAAACCTATCAGAAGCACGTCATCCAAGTAAGATAATGCCTCAATCACCTCTTTGGTAGCATAACAGTTTATCCCATTAAAAATCCAAAATTGAGTAATATCTGTAACGCTTTCACTGTTAGCAAAATAATTCAGGTAACTCATGACTTCCTGTTGGGTTTCTTGAGCATATCTCTTCAACTCATTGACCACAAAAGTGCGCTTATCTGCTTTTGATCTGTAAATTGATGAAAGAGAGCGCAACTCAAACTGGTCGTATTGGGCTCTCATAATGATATTGATTCTTATTAGTTCGTCATCGCTTCTCAATTGGATTTCGTCTTGAAGTACTGGATCAATCTTCGGAATCTCTTGGCAATAAGCATTAAAGCAAATTGCCAAGGCTGTTAAAATAAACAAGGTAATTCTTTTCATAAAATTAGATATTATTAAGGATTAAGGTTCAAATTCAATCTTTTTGAACTCTATTAATGTTTTCCGCAGGGCTTGTTACAGCCTTTTGGCGCTGTTGTACATTCTGCCGGAAGTTTGGCGCGCGCCTTTTCGTCCGCTTTCACTTGATCGGCATTGAAACCCAATTTGGCGATGGCGGCACGAATGGCATCGGGCGTAGTTTTCTTCGGATCGTAAGCTACTGCTATTTTGCTTGTTTTGTCGTCATATTTAATAGCTTTTACCCCCTTAGCGTGAGGTAAATTTTCTTCGAAAATGGCATTACTTTTGGCAGAATACGCGTTGGTTTGAATAACCACAGTTTCTGCACCTTTTACTTCAAGTTTAGGATCTGCATTGCATTTGGCTTTGGCAGCAGCGCCACATTGTTGTGCCATAGCGGTAAAGCTGAAAAGAGCTAAGGTTACGATTACAATAATTTTTTTCATAAGTTTTATAATTTAATGTGAATGATTAATAGGTGGCAAAAGTAATATTTTTAACGTATAAATTTCGAAAATTCTCGAAGCATTAAATCCACGCGAAAATCAGGAGTAATACAACGACAATCTTCCAATTTTTTGGCTTCTAAAAACATGTTATAAGACTCTGTAAATTTTTCATTTATACATAATGCAAGCGCCTCGGCAACCATTTTGTCGTATTGTTCTTTTATTTCTTTAGGCTCAAGGTTTTCTGCATCTGATGTTGTTTTTTCTGCATTTATTACCATGTTTTCTACATCTATTGTAATATTTTCTTCTAATTCTGCATATTTTTCTTCTAATTCTATATCCTTTGTAAATTCTATATCTTTTTTCACATTTTCTTCTGTGATTGCAACAATAGAGGGTTCTACTTCTAAAATTGCATTTTTTTCTGCCGGTATTTCTACCGGTGCCATTTTTTCCGGAATTTCTACCGGAATATACTCATAATTTTTTAAGGGAGGATTCGCGTCTAAATATTCTTGCGCATACCGGTGAAAAAGGGCGGAAATTTTTGGATTTCCTCTCTGTTCGGCGACTGCCGCAATGGATAGATAAGACTCATAAATTCCTGACTTTGAACGTAAAAGACCATGATAATAATCATCATTACAATAAGAAGAAGGTAAATTGAGGCAGAAAATTTCTAAGATTTCAAACAGTTCTAAGGCTTCGGCAGCGTGATCTATTTGTACCAAAGAATCGCCGGTTTTGTACAATTTATCGTAAAATTTGTCTGTAAATTCTATCGCCTGCATTTCTTGCCCACGATCCATTTCCGTTTCGTAGTAAAGTGTATTTAATAACGACAAACAAGCTTCAAAGCGATTTTTATCAAGCAACTTGTTTAGTTTTAATAAAATAGCATTTGGAAAAGTTTCATTGTATTGCAGCGATCTGAATAAAAAATATTCACCGTCTATTTCATTTTTAAATTGATATTCATGAAGCGCTTTTTCATAAAACATGAGATACACCTTTTCGTTTAATCCGCTCAATGAATCATATAGCAGTTGCGCATCGGCTTTAAGCTTATCATATTTATTAATAAGTTCGCTAAATGTAATGTCGGTACATTCGGTAAAATAAGAAATCTCTTCATCTCTGAATTGTTTTAATTCTTTAATAATATCCTGTGCCATTAAATAATGAAGGGGAATATAATCCGGGTCGTGAAGATTCAGGTGGATTATTTGTGTTTCTTTTTGGTTTAAAAATGGCATTATTTTTTCGCAATCAATTTTTTGCGCAAATAAAAATGGATTACAAAAAAATAAACAAATAAAAAGCCACCTGTGTCGTTTCAAAGAAAAAAACTAAGGGGTTAATAAGTAATCGTTTATCGCTTTTTTTAATTCCTCTCTGTTCAAATAACCAACGGTACTGGATATGGAACCATGAGGTTTGAAATACAGCAACATGGGAATACTTTTCACATTAAACGCAAAGGCTATTTCTTTAGCTTTGTCGATGTCAACTTTATAAAAAATCACTTTCCCTTTGTATTCTGGAGCCAGTTCATTTAATAATTGAGATAAATAACCGCAAGGTTTGCACCAACTTGCATAAAGATCAACAATACAGGGAGTTTGCCCTAAGTACTGAAATCCTTTTGGGTTATCTAAGGCGGTAATGCGTTCCGCAAACTCTTTTTCAGACAGCACGATTACATTTCCGGAAAGATCTTCCGGTATCCTTTCAGGCGCTATCGGGTTTTTTAATAAGTCGTAATTACCAGCCTCAGCATCTTCCGAAACAATACTTTCCGTATGGGGAATATTGGAGTTGCCGCATGATAATGCTATGGTCATCATAATGACAAATAACAGGATGAGTTTTTTTTTGAGGGTTTTCATTTTTTGCATTATTATTAGGATAGATAACACTTTTTTTGGGGAAATATTGTAAGTGAACTAATAAGAGATGGTTTGCGTTTTCAACAATGGAGCTGGGGGCAAAGGTATTATTGCAAAATAATATTAAGGTATTATTGCAAAATAATATTAATGAAACATATTCTCAATAATATCCCTATATTTTTCTTGCACCAAATTACGCTTCACTTTCAACGTAGGTGTTAGTATCTCAGTGAGTTGAGACCATTCATCGGGAATAAGCTCAAACTTTTTCACTTGCTCCGTATCCCCAAAAAAAGTGTTATATTTTGCCATTTCACGGGCATAGCGTTTCAATATTTCCGGGTCCTTCACAATTTGCTGCGGATTTTGGTATTCTATTTGATGACGTAAACACCAAGCTTGCAAGAAGTTGAAATCGGGAGAGATCAATGCAGCCGCAAATTTTTGTCCTTCACCCACTACTACAATATTTTCGATAAACGGCGACTCTGAAAATTTTTCTTCAATCATTTGAGGGTTAATGTATTTACCCATTGACGTTTTGAACAAGTTTTTCAATCTTCCGGTCAAAATAAGTTGCCCTTTTTCATTGATACGTCCCAAATCTCCGGTATGAAACCAACCCTCTTCATCAATTACGGTTTTCGTAAGCGCTTCATCTTTGTAATATCCCAGCATTACATTGTGTCCGCGGCAGCATACTTCTTTGTTTTCGGAGATTTTTACATCCACGCCCGGCAAGGGAAATCCTACCGTTCCGGCTTCTCTTCCATCTTTAGCCCGGCAACTTACAGCAATAACCGGCGAGGTTTCTGTTAATCCGTATCCTTCAAACACCGGCATGCCGATAGCAGAAAAGAAAGAGGCCAAGCGAGGTTGAATACTGGCGGCTCCGGAAACCACAATGTCGAAATTACCTCCGATATTCTTACGTATTTTACTGAAAACTAACTTGTCAGCAAGTTTATGTTTTTGTTTATACCACCATGTACGATCATGATCCTGAATTTTGTAGTTACGGGCAACAACCACTGCCCATCGGAAAATTTGCTTGGTAAGCCACGGCATATTATTGCTGGACATATAAATTTTATCGTAGATTTTCTCCAGCATACGTGGTACGGTGGACATCATAGTGGGTTTCACCTCTTTAATATTTTCGGCAATTGTACCCAAGTTTTGTGCATAATATACCGACATCCCCAAATATTGATAAAGATACACCAACATCCGCTCGTAAGCATGGCACAACGGCAAAAAGCTAAATGCAATATTAGACCACGGCGCTGGTGTTTCACGCAAATTCATAACCTGACCTATCAGATTATCGTGCGACAACATCACCCCCTTGGGAGTTCCGGTAGTACCTGAGGTGTAAATAATTGTGGCACAGCTGGAAGAGTTTACGGCAGATTTTCGTTTCTCTAATTCTTCGGGGTTTGGGTTTTCTTTTCCCAAATTAACCAATTGCTGAAAATAGGGAAACTTTTTGCGATCTTTAAAAGTGTAAAGATATTCTAATTCAGGTACTTCTGACATTACGGAAGAAACTTTCTCCATTAATTCAGCGCCCTCTAAAATAACTAACTTTATTTCTGCATGACGCAAAATGTATTTATATTCGTGAGTGGCTAATGTGGGATAAATAGGAACGGCAATTGCTCCAATTTGCATAATTGCCATATCCAACATATTCCATTCAGGTCTGTTCGTAGAAATAATGCCTACTTTATCTCCCGCGTTTATGCCTAATTTGATCATGCCATAAGAAAGATTGTTCACAATTTCAACGTATTCGGTAAGCGAATACTTTCTCCATGTTTTGTCTATTTTTCCTGCCAAAGCAACCTCTTGATTCGGGTATTTTTCTTGATAATGTGTTAAAATGTCAAAAATTCGTGTTGGTTCCATATAAAAAAGATTTAAAGATTTAAGATTTAAGGATTTAAAATTTTAATGTAACAGTTGCGAAAAAAACGCGAATTGCTACACAAAATATACTATTATTACCTACTTATCAATAATAATTGCAAAATATGAGATTACGGGGTGAAATTTTGAATTATGGGGTGAAATTTTGCAGCTAAATTTGCATCTTGGCACATTAATCGCAAATTATATCCATTTTTATCTATTTGATATGCGCCGTAGGTAGGTTGCAGCGCTTTATGCGGACAATTATATATACATCCCAAACACATATCGCAACGATTTCCAAATTTTGGCTTTTCATTTTCGATTTGTATGTTGGATGAACAACAGTTTTTGGCACAACGTCCGCAGCCGATACAATTATCGGAAACCTGTATTCTGTTTCCAAATTTGGAGGTGGCTCTCTTTTCTGCTTCTCCTAATGCAGAAATCAAATAATCAATCCAGTACACAACCTTTCTTAGCCTTTTTTTAGATATAATAGCTTGAAAAATGGCATCCATTTTATTGGGTAATTTTGAAAGAATATCTACATATTTTTCTTTTTCGGGCGTCTTCATCCAATTGTTAGGCATTCGAACCATTTCTTCTAAAATAACGTTAAAATTGCTCTTTTTTAATAATTTAACGGTTTTGCTCCGGCTTGCAGAATTGCTCAATACGTCGCCCCCACCGGAAACGGAGATGAGTGCTGTTTTACAACGATTGCCTGCCAAATGGGCTACCCATTCATAAATCGGTTTGGGCGCACAAAAAGAGTGCACCGGAAAAATTAAGACATAATAATCAATATGGTTGATTTCACTGATGCCATCAATTTCGGCTCTGAAAATTCTATTCACTTCGACATTTAAGTTGTTGTTTCTCAACTTTTCGGCTAATAATTCGGCTACTAATTTTGAGCCGCCGGTGCCGGTGTGGTAATCTATGCGGATGTTTTTCATGAATATAATTTGATGATATACTAAATTAACGAAAAAACAAATCTTTAATTTTGGGTAGAATACTTTTTTTTACCTTATAACCTAATACTCGATAAAAAGTAGATATTTGCATCGCTTTTTAAAAAGCCCCGATTCTCATTAAAAATCATGAATGGACGGATTTGAAAAACAATACTATAGCATAAGTGAAACCGCCGAAATATTTGGCGTAAAAACTTCACTTTTGCGCTCATGGGAAAATGAATTTGAACTTTTAAAGCCTTTTAAAAATCAAAAAGGTACCCGGTTTTTTACCCAAAAAGACATGGAAGTCATCCGTACAATATTGCATCTTACTAAAGAAAAGGGATATACGTTGCAGGGCGCCAAAGAAGCCATTCGTGGCAATTTTGCCAAAACCGCCACACAAGCAGAGGTGGTTCATAAACTGAACTCCGTAAAAGAATTTTTATTAGAAATTAAAAACAATTTATGATGAATCCAATAAGGATGGTTGATCTGAAAGGTCAATATGAGAAAATTAAAAAAGAAGTAGATGAAAGTGTTTTACAAGTTATTGAAAGTACAGCTTTTATAAACGGACCCAAAGTAAAGGAGTTTCAAGCACACTTGGAAAATTACTTGGGAGTTAAACATGTCATTCCTTGTGCCAACGGCACCGATGCTTTGCAAGTATCCTTAATGGCACTCGGTTTAAAAGCCGGCGATGAAGTGATTACTTCGCCCTTTACGTTTATTGCTACAGCCGAAGTTGTTGGATTACTTGGAATTACATGTAAATTTGTAGATGTGGAGTGGGATACATTTAATCTCGATGTTACCCAATTGGAAAAAGCGATCACTCCAAAAACTAAAGCGATTATTCCTGTGCATCTTTTCGGACAAAGTTGCAATATGGAGAAAATTGCAGAAATTGCAGAAAAATATGAACTCTTTGTGGTAGAAGATGTTTGTCAGGCGATAGGTGCAGAATTTGTCTTCAAAAACGGAGAAAAAAAGAAGTTGGGAACTATAGGTGATACCGGCTGTGTCTCTTTCTTTCCTTCCAAAAACTTAGGCTGCTACGGAGATGGAGGCGCTATTTTTACTAATGATGACGAAATTGCAAGAAAATTAAGAGGAATTTGTAACCACGGCATGTTCAAGCAGTACCATCACGAATTATTGGGTGTAAATTCGCGTTTGGATTCTATTCAAGCTGCTGTTTTAGATGTAAAATTGGCACATTTGGACGAATATAATGCAGCGCGCAAAAAAGCAGCCGGTTTTTACAACAAAATGTTCGAAAATCACCTAAAATTAGAAACGCCGACAATTTCTTCATTTAGCACACATGTTTTTCATCAATATACGCTAAAAATGAAAAATGCAAATCGCGAGGCAATCATTGAGAAGATGAAAGAAGCTGAAATTCCGGTAATGATTTATTACCCTATTCCGTTGCACTTGCAGGAAGCATTTTGTTATTTAGGGTACAAAAAAGGGGATTTCCCTGTTGCAGAAAAACTGTGCGATTGTGTAATCTCATTACCCGTACATACCGAACTAACCGAAGAACAACAAAGGTATATTTGCGAAAAATTGCTTGAAGAACTAAAAAATTAATAATAATCTGCGTAAATCTGTTATATCTGTGTCATCCGCGTGCTAAAAAAATAATCATGATAAAACTCACCGGCATCGAAAAAAGTTACGGAAGCCTGAAAGTGCTCAAAGGTATTGATTTAGATATTCATGAAGGCGAGGTGCTCGCCATTTGCGGCGCCTCCGGTGCAGGAAAATCAACTTTATTGCACATCATGGGAACTTTGGATCATCCGGATAAGGGAGAAGTGCTTTTTGATAATAGTTCTGTTTTTGCACTTAATGATCAGGAGTTGTCACTTTTTAGAAACAGAAACATTGGCTTTGTTTTCCAGTTTCATCATCTATTACCTGAATTTACTGCTGTGGAAAACGTAGCATTACCCGCCATGATTGCAGGCGAATCGAAAAAAAATGCCCTAAAAAAAGCGCAGGAAATGCTCCAAATTATGCAACTTTCGGAGCGTTTTTTGCATAAACCTGCACAATTGTCAGGTGGAGAACAACAGCGCGTAGCCGTTGCACGGGCATTGATTAACAACCCAAAAATAGTGCTTGCCGACGAACCCTCCGGAAATTTAGATACTGAGCATGCCAAAAATCTACACCAACTTTTTTTCAGTCTAAGAGATCAATTCAAAAAAACGTTTGTCATTGTTACACATAATGAAGAACTTGCAAATCTTTCAGATAGAAAAATTATTATCCAAGACGGCGTAATACGAAAAGAAATTAAAAAAAATATTGCCGTCAGTTTTAACTGACGGAATAGAAATAAAAATCAAAATTCAAAAATTATATGAAAATAGGACTCATTGGTTGCGGATACCTCGGGAAAATTCATGCTAAATGCATAAAAGAGATAAAAAAATTAGATTTAGTGGGTGTTTACGACATTAATTTGGAATCAGCGGAAGAAACTGCAGAAAAATTCTTCACTACTGCATATTTTGACTTGCAGGCATTAATTGACAATTGCGATGTGGTGGACATTGTAGCCACCACCACCGATCATTACGAATTAGCAAAAGCAGCCATCATTTCCGGAAAACATTGCTTTATAGAGAAACCGCTGACGGCAACAGTGGATGAAGCTGTAAAATTGATTGAACTCGCTGAAAGACACAATGTTATTGCTCAAGTGGGACATGTGGAACGGTACAGCCCTGCTTTTATCGCTGCTTTGCCGCATCTCTCCAAGCCGTTTTTTATAGAAGCGCAGCGTTTATGCAAATTTAACCCACGCGGCGCTGATGTTTCTGTAGTGCACGATTTAATGATTCACGATATTGACTTGGTATTGTCCATTATGCAAAGTGAAATTGTTGACATTCAAGCTATTGGTTATAAATTTATCACCGACACTTTAGATTTTGCAAATGCCAGACTGCTGTTTGCCAATGGCGGTGTTGTCCATATTACCGCGAGCAGAATTGCTGCCCAGCCTGTACGAAAAATGTGCATTTTTCAAGAAAAAAATTACCTGACTGTAGATTTTCAAGAAAAAAAAGTAGAAATGATTGAATTTGAAAATCGCCAAACTTTTGCTACCGAAATTCCTATCGTAGAGCATAATGCTATTGTAGAAGAATTGTCGGATTTTGTTCAGGCTGTTGAACATCAAAGATTGCCCAAAGTTAGCATGAATGATGGGTTGAATGCTTTACGTATTGCTGATAAAGTGGTTACTAAAATTCTTCAACAAAAATTAAAAATGTAAAATAATAGCGCCTAAAAGGCGTTTTTTTTGACATGAAAAAATGCTACTTTTTAATTTTTTTATCCATCATTGTCTTTCTGAATTTTTCATGTGTAAGACCAAATCTTACGCCTGCTTATCTTTTCTTACATATTGAAGATTTTCAAGATTGTATAGATGTTTCAAACCTTCATGATAGAGGTTATTCTCAAGATGAACTGGATATTATTAAACATCAGAATTTTAAAGATGCTTTGGTGAGTTTAAACGGGCAACAAACAGGATTCTGGAACTTAGAGTGGCCTGATCAACGACCATGCACAATTCCGCTTTTGCCCGATTATGAGAAGACGAATTATATTCTGATTGTTCCTTGTGCAAGAATTGTTAGTATGACCTTAACTACAGTTCCCTATCATTTTTTAATATCTATGCCTGAAGAACATTTATTTGATATGGAAGAAAGAGGTGAATACAAACTGTCTAATCTTAAATTTCAATATCGGCCGGCTGTTGATTTTCCTGTACGGGAAACTTTTGTGCAAAGTACTCGTTTTGAATCCATTGATACTGCTCATGGTGCCCCTTTGAATATTTTGCCGGTAGAAGTAGAGGGAGTGCAAAAATCGGTGGGAAAGGTTGACCTAAATAGTTCATTACCATACTTTAATATAGCCACCGAGTATTTTTCGTTGCCTGGACAAGGCGTTCGACAGTTTTGGGAAATATATTATCAGAGTGATCATGGAGAAATGACAACCTATCTTAATTTTAGAAATAGCCCTATGGGAATTTTCGATAAAGACATGGCTGTTTTTCCTTCGTCAGGTGGAGTTTGGAAAAAAGCTTATATTGAACTTACGGACGAAATATCTGATGCGGCCGGCTATCTTACAAATATATCTGTTCGTTTAGGTATTAGAGGAAACTTAAACAAAAATGCCCCAAATGCTTATTTCCATTTAGGTCATATAAAAGTAATTACGATGCCCTCATATTAAAACGCGATTTATGGATAAAACTCGAAAACTCTTTTTCTACGTTCTTTTCGATATTCTATCAGCTGCTCTTACATGGGTTATCTTTTTTATCTATCGAAAATATAATGTAGATCGCGCTGTTTTCGACCATTTTACAGCATCTGTGCTTCAAGACTCAATGCTTTATGTAGGGTTGGTGGCGCTGCCTGCTTATTGGCTCTTTTTGCACACTTTCATTGGCGCCTATACCAATCCTTATAGAAAATCGCGCCTTCGTGAGTTGGAAATTACACTATTAGCTACTTTCTTTGGAACTTTACTATTCTTTTTTGTCTTTATTCTTGATGATGTGGTAAATACGCCTTTCGACTACATTAAATACTTTTTCATCTTGTTGTTTTTGCAATTTTTCCTTACGTATATTCCTCGTGTGCTGATTACTACCATTACCATTAACAAAATTAACAGCGGAAAAGTAGGATTTAAAACCTTAGTGATTGGAAGCGATATGATCGCGTTGCATGTTTACCAAAATATCATTAAACAAACGCCATACGTTGAAAAATATATTGTAGGATATGTACGAGTGCCCGATGAGCAAGATGAATCTATTGCAAGTAAACTTCCTTGTTTGGGAACGCTTTCGGATTTACCGGCTATTGTAAAAGAGCATCAGATTAATGAATTAATTGTGGCTATTCAAAATGGAAAACGAAAGTTGATTGAAACGATTATTACATCAATTGGAGATAATCGGGATTTGATGCTGAAAATTATTCCGCAGTCGCAAGATTATTTAATGGGAAGTGTGAAAATTTCTGCAATTTTGCAAGAGCCGCTGATTTCCGTACCTACAAAGGATTTCCCTGTTTGGCAACATTTTATAAAGAGATTTTTGGATATTACCGTATCTGCTTTGGCTATTATCGTGCTGCTTCCACTCTATATTTTCTGTGCGATTGGTGTAAAGTTGTCTTCAAAAGGTACGATTTTTTATTTACAAGAACGAATAGGTTTGAATGGTAAACCCTTCCAAATCATTAAGTTTCGTTCTATGGTGGCAGATGCGGAAACGGGAACTCCGCTGTTATCGAGCAAAGATGATCCGAGAATTACAAAATTCGGACACTTTATGCGCAAAACACGTTTGGATGAAACTCCGCAATTTTTGAATGTTTTGTTGGGAAATATGTCCTTAGTAGGTCCGCGACCGGAACGTCAATTTTATATAGATCAAATTGTTAAAGTAGCTCCACACTACAAATTGTTGCTTACAGTGAAACCCGGCATGACCTCGTGGGGACAAGTAAAATTCGGCTACGCAGAAAACATTGACGAGATGGTAGAGCGGTTAAAATGGGATATTCTTTACTTAGATAATATGTCGCTCCAAACCGACATTAAGATATTAATATATACCGCGTTAATTGTAATTAAAGGAACCGGAAAGTAAAATGCCCTATTTTTTTCAGGAAAATTTATCTCAAGATTTATTTACGCTTTCTTCGGAAGAATCGAAGCATATTATAAAATCTATGCGCCTGAAAGAGGGCGATTTTATTTGGGTAACCGATGGGAAAGGCACGTTAGCAAAAGCAGCATTAACCAATACATTTAGAGATGGTTGCGAGGTAAAAATTGTGGAGCGTATTTTCCATGACATTTCTTCACTAAAAAAATTACATCTCGCCGTAGCCCCCACAAAAAACCCGGACAGAATGGAGTGGTTAGTGGAAAAAGCGGTGGAAATTGGCGTATCGCAAATTACTTTTGTTACTTGCGACAGATCTGAAAGAAAGCATGTCGATTTAAACCGATTATATCGAATTGCAATTGCCGCATTAAAACAATCTCAAGGAACGTGGTTGCCGGAATTAAAAATGCACTCTTTTGTACAATTTGTAAATGAAAGTAACCTATTAAATGCAGCTAAATTTATTGCGTATTGCGATGATAAAGAGAAATCTACGGAAGTTTCTCATATTAAATTTCAACATAAAGAGGCTGTATTTTTAATTGGGCCTGAAGGCGATTTTACACCTCAGGAAGTACTTTTTGCAGAAAAAACCGGTTTTCAGCCTATTTCTCTCGGCAAAAAAACATTGCGCACGGAAACGGCGGCACTTTTTGTAGCGTGTTGGTTTTCGGCGAATACAAACAACTAAACCGTCAGCTTAATCCCTGAAATCTCCTTCCCCAATTCATTTAACGTTTTTTCAATTTTTGCTACCTGTTTTTGAGAGATATACTCCCCACCTCTGTAGCGGCGCATTAAAGAGCCATTCATCTTTGCTTTTTTTGCAAATTTAGTAACGTTTATCCAATCGAAATAATTAAAAAAAGAAGCGATATCGTATTTATATTCAAAAGCAATGTTTTGCAACTCCTTTGGTAATTCTTCATTATTATCTATATAAGACTCATTCACTTCTTTCACAGAGTTTTCAAAATCGGCTTTAGCTTCTTCAACGGTATTTCCAATACCAATAATAAAGCTATTTACTTTTGGCGTAAAAATAGTGTACATACCATCTTTCCCTTTTTCTATTAATGCAATAGTTTTCATTTTTTAATATTTTTGGTTATTATCTTTTTTGTAAGTTGTACTTTAAAATCCTACTTGTTTTTTCAATCTATTATATGCATCTTTAGGGACTTCTTGCGACTTATGCCTCCCTATTAAAATGGGAAATTCTTTTTCACTGTGCCGATAAATGTCATGATTTGAGCCATTTCTCTGCAAGTACCATCCATTTTCTTCTACAATTTTTCTAATTTCTGACCATTTCATAATTACTTTATTTCTCGTGAATATTACGCGGCAAATATAGCACAAATTCGTTACATATTATTCAAATAAAAAAATATTTCATCTTTGCAGCCCAAAACAAATATGATGAAGAACGATATTTTAAACTCCCAACACCCTATTTACAAAATTGTTGGAAAAGTAGCAGAAGAAAAGAAACTCGCCGCTTTTGCCGTTGGCGGCGTAGTGCGCGACCTGTTTTTAAACCGTTTTTCAAAAGATATTGACATTTTGGTGCTGGGAAGCGGCATAGAATTGGCACAAGCGGTAGCCCACGAGATTTCACCTACGTTAGAAGTGAATGTTTTTAAAAACTTCGGCACCGCGCAGTTTGTTTTTGAAGGCGCCGCTATTGAGTTTGTGGGCGCAAGAAAAGAATCGTACGACTTTAACTCCCGCAAACCTACCGTAGAAAACGGCACATTAGAAGACGACCTCTCGCGCCGCGATTTTACGATAAACGCCATGGCAATAGGAATTTCCGGCGAAAAAACCGGCGAATTGATAGACTTATTCAACGGCTTTGATGACCTGCAAGCCAAAATACTACGCACACCGTTAGATCCCGACATTACCTTTTCTGACGACCCTTTGCGCATGATGCGCGCCGTGCGATTCGCTTCACAATTGAACTTTACCATTGAGCCGAAAACGTTGGCAGCCATCAAACGCAACGCGCATCGTTTGGAAATTATATCGAAAGAAAGAATTATGGATGAGTTTAACAAAATATTGCTCTCCAAAAAACCTTCGGTGGGCATTCAGTTATGTGAAGAAACCGGACTGTTGGTGCAGTTCCTTCCGGAATTGCCCGCCCTGAAAGGCGCAGAGGTAATGGATGGCAGAGGTCACAAAGAGAACTATTTACACACATTGCAAGTGGTGGACAAAATTGCCATGGTTTCACCGAACTTATGGCTGTTGTGGGCTGCCTTGCTGCACGATATCGCCAAGCCGGTTACCAAAAAATATGATGAAAAAGTGGGTTGGTCGTTCCATGGGCACGAATATATCGGCTCTAAAATGGTGAAAAGTATCTTTAACCGTTTAAAAATGCCTACCAACGAAAAAATGCGCTACGTTCAAAAAATGGTGGCGTTGCACCTGCGCCCTATTGCTTTGGTAGAAGATGAAATTACCGATTCTGCCGTTCGGCGTTTACTGTTTGATGCCGGCGATGATGTGGATGACCTCATGTTGCTTTGCGAAGCCGATGTTACCTCAAAAAATCCGGAAAAGATAAAACGTTGCTTGGAAAATTTTGCCCACGTGCGCACAAAACTCAAAGAAATAGAAGAAAAAGACCGTTTGCGCAATTGGCAGCCGCCCATTACCGGCGAGTTGATTATGCAAACTTTTCAACTGTCGCCAAGCCGTGAGGTCGGCATCATTAAAGACGCTATCCGCGAAGCCATCTTAGACGGAATTATACCCAACGAATTTAGCGCCGCATATAACATGATGTTGGAAGAAGGGAAAAAATTGAAGCTAAAAGGAGAAAATAGAAAGGAGAAGGGAAAAATATCCCCTTCAAATTTTGAAGGGGTGCCCGAAGGGCGGGGTAGTTTATATAAAAATAGAGAATGGAGAAAAACGCCTCCTCCCGTTCATGAAATTACTTCCTGTTCATTGCAAGCGCCTCAAAACTATTTGATATCGAAAGAGATTCCGCTCTATCTTTTTCAAAATCCCAATTTAGATTTGATTCATATTCTTATCAAAGTGAAGGCGGGCGCTCTGTACGAGCCGGTAAAATTTGCCGCACATGCCACCTATCAACTTCTAAAAGAAAGCCATACAAAATTCTCCGCCACCGAGATGGACGATTTTTTAGCTTGCCATGGTATATCATGGAAAACGTATATCCATACTCAACACATTGCCATTCAATGGATAATTCCAAAAAGAAATATGGACAAGGCACTGCCCATACTTTGGGAAGCCTTATCCAACCCCTGTTTTAGAAATGAGGATTTGCAATGTTTTAAAGAATCAAAAATCAAAGATTTAGAATACAATACTGCAAAATTCAACTATCGCGCCACGCAACTGATGTTTGCTGAAATGTTTCCCTCCGATACTTCAATCGGAACTATTTTGACGAAAGAGTATATTGAAGTTTTAACTGTAGAACAGCTGCAAGAGTATCATCAACAAACGTTTACGGAAAATAATATTCGGGTTTTTGTAACGGGAAATATGGAGGATGAGGTGATGAGACGATGTGGTGATGAGATGATGAAAAGGGAGAAAGGAGAAGGGGGAAAGGAGAAGGGAGATAAGCTGGGGATTGCGGGTCAAGCCCGCAATGACGGTCAAAAATCCCCTTCAAATTTTGAAGGGGTGTCCGGCGAAGCCGGACGGGGTAGTTTATATAAAAATAAAAAACTAATCATTGAACCCCGTGAAGGCGCCCTCCAATCCTCCTTCATCCTCTGCAAAAAAAACATCGCCTACACCCACGAAGACCGGCGCAACTTTGAAATACTAAGCACTTTATATGGAGGCTACTTCGGTTCTCGCCTCATGCAAAACCTTCGCGAAGAAAACGGCTATACTTACGGCGTTTTTTGCAACAGCCTCTTTTATGAAAACGAATCCATTTTTTATATCGAAGCCGATGTCGTAGTAGAAAAAACAAAAGCCGCTATTAATGAGTGTTTTAACGAAATGATGCTGCTACAAAACGAATTAGTGAGCGAGGAAGAACTATCCTTAGTAAAATCCTATCTGCTGGGCGAGTTTCTCCGCGAAGTGGATGGCTCGGTTTCCTACCAAAAGAAATTCTCCTATTGGAATGAGTTTCAATTGAATGAAACAGAAATGCAG
>WQWP01000004.1 GCA_009787485.1 Lentimicrobiaceae bacterium
AAAAACGGCATCCAACAAGCCTACAACCACGGCGTAAAAGTATTTGGCGTAACCGTGCATTACGTTGACGCCGGCATAGACACCGGAAAAATCATCGCACAAGAATGCTTCAAAGCAGCAGGAACCGAAACCTTAGAACAGATAGAACAAAAGATACATCGTATTGAGCATCAATTGTACCCGAGGGTTATTAAAGAAATTTTATAGCAATATCTTTTTCTAAACACAGACTAAAACAGTGATAACGAGATTCCCAAAGACATAGGGTTTACCGCTGGTCCTTTTCCTTCATTAAACAGTTTGTTTACCTGATAAGAATAATAAACGCCTACAAACTTCCAGCCGCAACGGATATAAGCATCAAAATTTACAGTTTGGCGGTGCGTAGTCAAGAAAAATTTATAATTCTCTTCCGTACCGTTTCCTTCAATGTTTTTTCCTTTATAACGCTGAGAAATTTCCGCTACCAACCCGAGACGCATGCCTACCGTGAGCTTAAACCCACTTTTATGGCGGTACCTAAACTCTAAAGGAATATTGCAGTTAATATAAGTCATCCTATTGAGTTTCAAACTATCTGAAATGGTTGTGGGAAGAATAAAATATTTAGTCTTGTCGGAAGTAGGATCGTATCTCAGTTGTGCATTCGAAAATTGCGTGTGATATGTGCAACCTACACCCAAACCAAAAGAAATGGGGCTGTTTTTCTTGGCTTTAAAATCCCATAAAACCGCCACATTAAACCCGGGGTTAAATTTGGGCGTAACGTTGCCGGGTAAGTTCATCCAAAAGGAATGAAAAACATCTACCACCAACCGATCTCTAAAGGTTTCTACTGCTTCTTTTTGCAGGTTTTGGGTAAAGTCTTGGTTGATTTGTTCTTGAGAAAAAGCGGAAAAACCTAAACAAAAACAGATACAAATTAAGATTATTTTAGAAAGTTTCATTCGGAAAAATTTTTAATATGCAAATAAACACAAATTGTGCTATTGTAGTATATTTAGATGAAGATTTTTCAGTTTTTTGTTTATTTTCGCACGCAAAAAAAACAAGAATTTTTTAATTATGAAACCATTAGTAAGTATCATCATGGGAAGTGTTTCCGACTTCCCGATTATGGAAGAAGCCGTAAAATTTTTGGAAGAAATGGGTATTGGGTGTGAGATTAATGCCCTGTCGGCTCATCGAACACCGGAATTAGTTATGAATTTAGCTACAACCGCCAAGGAGCGTGGCATAAAGGTGTTTATAGCCGGAGCCGGTGGCGCAGCACATCTGCCCGGAGTGGTGGCAGCCTGTACGTCCATCCCTGTAATCGGCGTTCCTATTAAAGCATCTATCTCTATAGATGGTTGGGATTCAATACTTTCCATTTTGCAAATGCCCGCCGGTATTCCTGTGGCAACCGTGGCTTTAAATGGCGCCCGAAATGCTGCAATTTTAGCAACACAGATTATTGCAAGCGGAAACGATGAGCTATACGCTAAATTAACCGCGTTTAAAGAAACAATGAAAAAGAAAGTCATAGAGGCAAACAACAATTTAAAAACAAAAAAGTTATGAAATTAGTTTACAAAGGCAAAACAAAAGATGTGTACGATAACGGCGACGGTAACCTTCTGTTACAATTTAAAGATGACGTTACCGGTACCGATGGCAAATTCGACCCGGGTGCAAATACAGTAGCACTAAGCATTGAGGGGGTAGGAAGGTCTTGTGTAAGACTTACTGAATTTTTCTACAACAAAATTGAAGCAGCAGGTATTCCCACACATTTGGTGTCGGCAAATGTTGAAAATGCGCAAATGATTGTAAAACCCGCTACTATGTTTGGAAAAGGGCTTGAAGTTATTTGCAGGCTTAAAGCTGTGGGTAGTTTTTTAAGAAGATTTGGCGATTATTGTACAAACGGACAACCATTAGACTTTTTGGTGGAAACCACTTTAAAAGACGATGAGCGCGGCGATCCGCCCATCACGAAAGATCAGCTTGATATGCTCGGAATTTTAACCGCGGAAGAGTACGAAATTTTGAAAGACTTAACCAAAAGAATTGCGCGCATTGTTAAGGATGAATTAGCAAAAAAAGGCGCCGAATTGTACGATATGAAAATTGAATTTGGCAGGGTTAACGAAAAAATAACGCTTATTGACGAAATTTCCGGAGGGAGCATGCGGGTGTTTAAAGACGGTAAATCTGTGGATCCGTTGGAAATTCCTGTTATATTATTCGGCTAAACCAATTCATGTATCACCAACCCCGAGCGTAATTTCGGCTCAAACCAGGTGGTCTTCGGCGGCATAATATTCCCCGTATCCGCAATATCTATTAGTTGTTTCATAGATACCGGATACAACGCAAAAGCTACCGCCATTTCCCCGTTATCCACACGCCGTTTCAGCTCGCCCAAGCCGCGAATACCGCCCACGAAATCAATCCGTTTGTCGGTACGTAAATCTTTTATTCCCAAAATTTTATCTAACACCAAATCGGAAAGAATGGTAACATCTAATACGCCAATCGGGTCGTTGTCGTTGTACGTACCGGCTTTGGCTGTTAATTTGTACCATTTCCCCTCCAAATACATGCTAAATTCGTGCAATTTGGCAGGTGTGTAAATATCGGCGCCCATTGCTGTAACTTCAAATGTTTCTTTCAACGCATCAATGAGCTGGTCTTTGGTTAATCCGTTCAAATCTTTTATAACACGGTTATAATCAATAATTTTCAATTGATTATCCGGGAAAATTACCGCCATGAAATAGTTGTATTCTTCTTTGCCGGTGTGGTTTTTGTTTTGCGCTCGTTTCTCGCCACCCACCAATGCTGCGGCTGCCGTTCTGTGGTGTCCGTCTGCAACGTACAATGCAGGTATCTCTTTTTCAAAAACTTCCTCTATTTCTTTGTTAATTTTCGGATCATCAATTACCCAAAAATGATGCCCAAAACCATCATCTGCAACAAAATCATACTCCGGTGCTTGCTCTTTTACAATCTTTTCTACAATTGCATCTATTTTCTTGTTTGCCGGATAAGAGAAAAACACCGGCTCTACATTAGCGTTGGTAATCCGCACATGAATCATGCGGTCTTCCTCTTTATCTTTACGGGTAAGTTCGTGTTTTTTGATGTTATTGTTCATATAATCATCAACATGCGCGGCGCCCACAATGCCGTACTGCGTTCTGCCGTTCATGGTTTGCGCATAAATGTAGAATTTTTCTTCCGGGTCTTGCACCAACCACTTTTTATCTTTAAACATTTTAAAGTTCTCTACCACTTTATCATACACTTCTTGTGAGTGTTCATCAATTCCTTTCGGAAGATCAATTTCTGCTTTGGTTACATGAAGTAAAGAATAGGGATTTCCTGCTGCTTCCACACGGGCTTCTTCAGAATTTAATACATCATAAGGGCGTGATGCTAATTGTTTTACAATCTCTTTCGGAGGACGAATTCCTTTAAATGGTTTTACGATAGCCATAATGTTTTTTTTTAAGGTGAATAATATATAAGGTTTTGTTATTGATGTTTTTCTTTTTGTGTAATGTTGAAAAATTCGGCTTTACTACTTGAAAAATAGCTTGCGAGTTTCTTGTTTTTACCAAAATACTTTTTTATGAAAAAATACCGGCGAAATTTTGAGTTTATTTTGTTCATTTTTGAACGTTTGGAAAAAATTCTGAATAAATCAATATTTTTTTCGTGATTTTTGTTTCGGAATGCCAAATTTTTAAGTTGATTAATGATCAGTTGTGTAAAATTAATTTGCACCGGACATATTTCATTACAATTGCCACAAATTGTTGTATTTTCAAATAATTTGGGTGCACGTTTGTTTTCTTCTTTACAATGATATTTTATTAATTCGATGGGAGAAAAAGCTGCGGTTTGTTGATAAACCGGACAAACTTCTTTACATTTTCCACAATCAATGCAATATAATGTTTCTCTTAACAAATTGTCTTCTAATAATTCTGTAATTCCATTATCATACAATAATACATAAACCTCTATTTTTTCCGAAGTATAATTCGTTTCGTCCGATAATTGAAAGTTTTTGGCTGTTATTTTAACCGGAGAAGCAGAAATTACCTTAATATCGTCATGATAAACATTGTTTATGCCTTTTTGAAGATATAAAAGCACATCAAGGTCACTTTGTCTAACAACTAAATCATTAATATTTAATATGATAAATATTTTTTCAACATTATTAAAACAATTTTTACTGAGTTTATTAATAAAAACAACAGATCCGTTTTCTACCACACCAAAATTTGCCTGAATAACAAGATTTTCTGCGGTATCATCATTTTTTTCAAGAGAATCAACACTTATTTCTTTAACAAAGTTCTTTTTTTCAAAAAAACCATCGGAAATTTTTGGAATATCAAAACAAACTTTATTATAGTTGTTTTTGGATAGATGTTTACATGTAAAACTCACCAATTCTACTTCATCACTAATCCACCTTACTTTAATATCTTTCGAAGATAATTTGGTTTCAAAAGCCAACAGGTGTTTCTCCATTTCTTCAATATAAGAGAAGCGAATAAAATTGGCTCTTGTCTTCAAAAATTGTAAATCATTGTGCATATCTTGTGTATAGTTTGTTAATTTAACTGTAATTCATTGTTCATATTTTTTCATAAAAATTTTATCCACAAAAAAACAGATTTTTTTAATATGATTTCAACAAACCTGTTTCTTTTTTTCATTTATAATATGCTTACAAATAACGTTAAAAAAAATATTAACACTATTAACATCGTTATATTTTATTATTTTTAATTATATTTTTTTTTCATTTTTTAAAAGGATATAAAAATTATGTGTCAGTAAATTTTTAGTTTTGCAACCTATGAAAAAATTCTTGTTCTTCTTTCTTTTTTTGCCGGTAATTTCTTTTTCTCAAGAGCGTATCTCATTAGCAGGCAATGTTTTTGATGGGGTAACTTTTTTTCCGATTACAGAAGCAAATATCTATAATTTCAGTTCAAAAAAATACAGTTTCACGAATAAGGAAGGAAATTTTGAAATTTTAGCGAAGTTAGGAGATACCATTGTAATTTCAAAACCCATTTATAAGCAAGTTTTGATAGAAATTACACAAGAAATGATGGATAAAAAGTTTATAGATGTTGCGCTTTTTTTTAAAGTAATCACCTTAAAAGAAATAAATGTTTTTGCATTACCCGGAACATACGAGGCATTTCAAAAAGATTTTGTGAATGTAAATTTTACGAATTTTTACAGGCAACTACAAGGAACTAGTTTAACCAAACAAGATTTTATTAATGCGGAGTTTCTTTCACGAGGAGGACCAAATCTGTTGAGAAATATACCGGCAGCCATGAGCCCAATTTCTGCCCTTTATAATAGATTTAGCAGAAAAATGAAATTAGAACGTTTACATCAAGAACTGGTTGATAATCAAGAAGAAATTGATAAATTACCTTTAAAATATAACAGAGAACTGGTAAGTTTATTAACCGGATTACATGGCGACGAACTTTTAACCTTTATGGTATTTTGCAGATTTAGTTATTATGATCTAATTCGTTGGTCGCCCGAATTTATCATTTCACAAATTCAAAGAAAATTCGATGATTTTCAATTTCAAAGAGCATTGCAAGACAATTAATTACTTAAATAAATAAATTATGACAGAAAAAGTTACAAAATTAATGAAAGATGTTCCGGCAATACGCTGGACAGCTCTTGTTTTCTTGGCATTTGCCATGTTTTGCGCGTATATCTTTATGGATATATTGTCGCCAGTAAAATCTATTTTGGAAACCACCAGAGGTTGGGACTCCGAAGCGTTTGGTTTTTACGCAGGATCGGAAACATTTTTAAATGTATTCATCTTCTTCCTGATTTTTGCCGGAATTATTTTAGATAAAATGGGGGTCCGCTTCACCGCCATTTTATCAGGATTGGTAATGATTGTTGGCGCTCTAATTAATTGGTATTCAGTAACAGAAATGTTTATGGGCACCGGTTTAGAAACATGGTTCAACAACAACCTGAATTATATTCCGGGCTTTGATGAAATTGGTGTCTCGCCGTTTTATCGAGGTATGCCGGCATCTGCAAAATTAGCCTCTGTTGGCTTTATGGTTTTTGGTTGTGGCGTGGAAATGGCGGGCATCACCGTATCGCGCGGAATTGTGAAATGGTTTAAAGGTAAAGAAATGGCGCTTGCCATGGGCTCCGAAATGGCGTTGGCGCGTTTGGGTGTGGCTACCTGTATGATCTTCTCTCCGCTCATTGCCAAAGCAAACATTTTTGGCGGCGCAAACGTTTCTCACGCTGTTGCTTTTGGCGTTATTTTATTAATGATTGCGCTGATTATGTTTATTGCCTATTTCTTTATGGATAAGAAATTAGATGCACAACTGGGCGAAACAGAAGAAAAAGACGACCCATTTAAAGTGAGCGATATCGGCAAAATTTTTGCCAGCGGCGGCTTCTGGTTGGTGGCGCTGCTTTGCGTATTGTACTATTCTGCCATATTCCCGTTCCAAAAATATGCGGTAAACATGCTGGAATGCAATTTAACATTTACAACACTACCGGAGGGTTCATTTTGGGGTACCCCAACAGCCGCGGTCGTTGGATATCTGCTCATGTTGATTGTGGCCGCCACATCATTCATCAGC
Organism: Lentimicrobiaceae bacterium; assembly: GCA_009787485.1. Lineage (GTDB taxonomy): Bacteria > Bacteroidota > Bacteroidia > Bacteroidales > WCHB1-69 > WRNX01. The sequence continues at coordinate 6,669 of WQWP01000004.1, forward strand.
AACTTCTGTAAAACAAGATCGAAAATTGCACTTTTATCCATAGCGGTGGTCTTCTTGGTGGTTTTCTGTGTTATGTCTTACAAACAACAGTCTGCAGGCGCTATTTTCGCCGTATTCCCGTTGTTAGCCGTGGGCATTACACCGATTTTAGGAAACTACATTGACAAAAAGGGTAAAGCAGCCACCATGTTAATGTTGGGCTCTATGTTATTAATTATTTGTCACTTGACGTTTGCCTTTATTTTACCGTTATTTAAAGGACAAGAGATTGGTGGCGTTGTTTTAGCTTTTTCTACCATCTTGGTTTTAGGCGCTTCTTTCTCATTGGTGCCGGCATCGTTATGGCCCTCAGTGCCAAAATTAGTAGATCAAAAAGTGATAGGCTCCGCTTTTGCACTTATTTTCTGGATACAAAACATTGGCTTGTGGTTGTTCCCGTTGTTAATCGGGAAAATCTTAAAAGCTTCTAATACCGACATTGTTGCAAAGGTGGATGCCGGTATCTTGACCTCCCAGGAAGCAGCGGTTAGTTATAATTACACCAACCCGTTAATCATGCTTGCGTGCTTAGGCGCTGTAGCGTTGGTATTGGGATTTGTGCTCAAGAGGTGGGATAAAAAGAAAGGTATTGGGTTGGAGTTGCCGAATATAAAATCATAAAGAGTGCCGGTATGAAAAAACTTATCCTTTCCGTTGCCATCCTTTTATCGGTTTTAATGGTAAAAGCCGATGAGGGCATGTGGTTATTATCACTGCTTAACAAAAATTATTCCAACATGCAGGAAATGGGTCTAACCCTATCTGTTGAGGATATTTACAGCATAAACGAGGCGTCTATGAAAGACGCGGTGGTGATCTTCGGGCGCGGCTGCACCGGTGAAATTATTTCCAATCAAGGTTTAATGCTAACCAACCACCACTGTGGCTACGGAAATATTCAGGCGCTTTCTACTCCCGAAAACAATATTCTTGCGAACGGTTTTTGGGCAAAAACATTTGCCGATGAGTTGCCCTGTGATGGATTAACGGCAGCCTTTTTTATTCGAATGGAAGATGTTACGGATTATATGTTGAATGAGATAAACGAAGAAATGTCGGAGCAACAACGTGGAGCCATCATTAACAAACACACAAAAGAGTTGGAAAAAGAACACAGTGAAAACAACAAATATCGTGTGAGAATAGCCAATATGTTTAATGGAAATGCCTATTATATGTTTATTTATCAAGTATATAACGATGTACGTTTGGTAGGAGTACCGCCGGAAAGCATGGGCAAATTTGGCGGCGAAACCGACAACTGGACATGGCCTCGCCATACAGCCGATTTTGCATTATTTCGCGTTTATACAGACACAGACGGCAATCCGGCAGAGTATTCGGAAGACAATATTCCTTTAGTTCCAAAGTGGTTTTTCCCGATTTCTACCTCAGGAATAAAAGAAGGAGATTTTGCAATGATTCTTGGGTTTCCGGGTTCAACAGACAGGTTTTTAACCTCTTATGGAGTAAAAATGGCAATTAGCGAGAAAAACCCAACCATCGTAAAAGTAAGAGACGCAAAACTTACTTCATGGAGAGCATTTAGAGAATCCGACCCGGTGATTGATTTACAATATGCCTCAAAATATGCAGGAATATCTAATTATTGGAAATATTATATCGGTCAAACAAAGCAACTTATAAACAATGAAGTTTTTGACAAAAAGAAAGATATTGAAGAAAACTTTCAAAATTGGGTATATCGAAACGACAAGAAAGAATACTATTATGTGATCCCAGATATTGCCGGCGCATACGAGGAACTTTCAAAATATGAAAAATTTACGAATTTATACAGCCAAGCCATTTTTGGTGGACCGGAAATTTTTTCATTGATAAGTTCATACAGATCACTCCACGAATTACTGCAAAAGCAAGAAAAAGATACACTTACAACAACAGAGGCCAAACAGTTTGAGTCATGGTTTAAATCAAATCAAACCAGATTAGAAAATTTTTTCAAAAACTATAATATAAAAGTGGATAAAGCAACCACCGCAAAGTTGTTTGAGCTTTATTATAAAGAAACCACCCCACAACAACGCCCACAAGCATTTAACGATGCTATTGCAGTGTGGGAAGAAGATTTTAATAAATTAACAAACGATCTTTTTAATCGTACCATATTTGCAGATAAAAATCTGATAGAGGCGTTTTTACAAAACCCCTCCGTAGAAGATTTGAATCAAGATTTGGCATATTTGTGGTACACTCAGTTTACAGATTTGTATCATCAAACCATAGAGCCGGTAGCGGAACAACGCGAAAAACTAAACAAAGCTAATCGTTTGTTTATTAGAGGATTACTTGAAATGAATCCGGATAAATTGTATGCACCGAATGCCAACAGCCAAATTCGTTTAACTTATGGAAAGGTTGGAGGTTATCCCATAAAAGACGGCCTAAAAGCCGATTATTACACCACGTTGGCCGGTGTATTGGCAAAGGAAGATCCCGACAACCGCGAATTTATCGTTCCAGAAAAATTAAAACATCTGTATAGAACAGAAGATTATGGTGTGTATGCTGAGAATGGACAAATTCGTGTTAATTTTTTGACGGATCACGACATTACAGGAGGAAATTCCGGCTCACCGGTCATAAATGCAAAAGGCGAACTCATAGGTTGTGCGTTCGATGGCAACTGGGAGGCCATGAGTGGCGACATTTTCTTTGAGCCGAATTTGCAAAGATGTATCAATGTGGATATTCGTTATGTGTTGTTCATTATTGACAAATTTGGCGAAGCGAAGCATATAATAGATGAAATGAATTTAGTATACGATTAAAAATTGTCTCAACGCGAAACCTTTCAAGACAGACCTGTTTACGCGCTTTCTGAAATTACGAAAAGCATAGAAAGTGTATTTAAAAAAAATTACAACCGCGCATATTATATTAAAGCTGAAATACTTAAGCTTAATTATTATCCTCATTCCGGGCATTGCTACCCGGAGTTGGTGGAAAAAGAACATGGTAAAATAAAAGCGCAACTACGAGGTGTAATTTGGTCAACACAATTTCGCAATATTAATGAACGCTTTGTGGCCATTACCGGCGAGCCGCTAAAGGAAGATATTTCCATTTTATGCCTGGCTACGATCGAGTTTAGCGCCCAACACGGATTAAACTTACAAATTCAAGATATTGAACCTACTTACACATTAGGAGAAATGGTGCGAAATAAACGCGAAGTGATAGAAAAATTGAAAAAAGAGCAGATTTTCTTGCAAAATAAGCAGAAAAAACTACCATTAGTACCAAAAAAAATTGCTATAATTTCTGTTGAAACCAGCAAAGGTTACAGCGATTTTATGATAACGTTGAAACAAAACAATTGGCACTATCAATTTCAAACCACCTTATTTCCTTCTATTTTGCAAGGCGAGAAGGCGTTGATCTCCATGCCTTATCAGTTGTCGCAAATTGCTAAACGCCAGCAAGAATTTGATTGTGTGGTGATTGTGCGGGGCGGCGGCGGCGATGTTGGTATGAGTTGTTATGATGATTATGAGCTTGCCGCCGCCGTGGCTACTTTTCCTCTTCCGGTACTTACAGGAATTGGGCACTCTACCAACGAAACCGTAACAGATATGGTGGCATTTGCCAACAAAATTACACCCACCGAAGTGGCTTACTTTTTAATTCAGCAGTTCCAAAATTTTTCAGTCCAAATAGAAAATTATAGAGATAAATTGGCAAAACAAGTGAAAGAATTATTACAAGAACAAGATATTTACTTTTCAAAAATTCATCAACAACTAATGCTGCTCATTGGAAAGTATAATCATCAAAAAGAAAAAGAAATACAAAATTTATCACAGCGTTTTCAAAGCGCTGCAGTTCAATTTTTGCTAAAACAACAAAATGCGCTTCATCAATCGCAAACCAAAATCGAACTATTACATCCGGAAAACATTCTCAAACGCGGATACAGTATTACAATGAAAGATGGAAGGCCGGTTCGCAATGCTAAAGAGATAACCCAGGGAGAAATAATTAGGACAAAACTTTTGTACGGAGAAATAGAGAGTAAAGTATGTTAAATACTAAAATTTCTCAAAAACAAAAAATCAGCCCTTTTAAGCCCCTTTCCCCCATTTTGGAACTCTATCATTAAAATTTTTTTTTCTGCAATCTAAAACAACATTTCTAAAACAATGAAAATCAATAAAATAATGAAAATCTGCGTAAATTTGCGTCATCTGTGCCATCAGCAGGCCAAAAACTCTATCCTTTCAAATACATCAACAAAATTGCAACATCCGCAGGATTAATTCCACTAATCCGCGAAGCCTGTCCTAAATTGTGCGGTTTTACATTTGTCAACTTTTCCCGCGCCTCAAGAGAAAGAGAAACGAAAGAGTGATAATCGAAATCAGCCGGAATTTTAACATTGTCAATTTTCGCCATCCTATCCGCCAACTCTTTTTCTTTAACAACATAGGGATCATATTTGATAGCAATTTCTACATTTTCTATTTCCTCTTCTTCCATATTGAGACGTTTAATTTCCCCTTTTACAGCAGCACTATTTTCAATAATCTCATTAAAAGCCACCTGAGGTCGAAGTAATAATTGGGCAATTTTTATAGGTTGCGATAAAAGAGGAGTTTCTATGGTTTCTAAGTATGAATTTATCTCGCAAGGTTTAATGTTTTCTTTAGTTAAAAATGATTCTAAATCAGATTGTCGCTGGTATTTTTTTTCCAACCCTTTTATTCGTTCATCATCAATTAAACCCATTTGATGTCCTATGGGAGACAACCGGATATCTGCATTATCTTGGCGCAATAAAATCCGGTACTCTGCCCGAGAAGTAAACATTCGATAAGGATCTTGCACACCCTTTGTGGTGAGGTCATCAATAAGCACCCCGATGTAAGCATCTGAACGAGATAAAATAAGGGGTTCTAAGTTTTTGATAGCCCGGTGTGCATTAATACCGGCTAACAACCCCTGACAAGCAGCTTCTTCATACCCGGTAGTCCCGTTTAGCTGTCCTGCAATATAGAGATTGGGTAATTTTTTAGATTCCAAAGATGGATTTAATTCCAAAGGATCAAAATAGTCATACTCAATAGCATAACCTGGTTTTAAAATATGTGCATGTTGCAAACCCGGAATATACTTTAACGCTTCGGCTTGTACCTCTTCCGGAAGAGATGAAGAAAATCCATTTAGATAATATTCATGAGTATTTCTTCCCTCTGGTTCTAAAAAAAGTTGGTGTCTGTCCCTATCCGAAAAGCGATTAATTTTATCTTCTATGGAGGGGCAATAACGAGGTCCAACTCCTTTTATACGTCCTTGAAACATGGGAGATTTTTCAAATCCGGTTCGTAAAACGTCGTGCACTTGTTTACTGGTGTAAACAATCCAGCAACTCAATTGGGATTGAAGTTTGGGCGTATTGGTAAAAGAGAATTTTGCCGGATTATCATCACCCTTTTGTTCTTCCATTACAGAAAAATCTATAGTGCGACCATCTAAGCGCACAGGAGTACCGGTTTTCAATTGTTTTACTGATAGCCCTAATGCAGCAAGGTTATCGGATAACATAGGAGAATTTGGCTCTCCCATTCTGCCTCCGAGAAAAGAAACCTCTCCAATATGAATCTTTCCGTTTAAAAATGTTCCATTAGTAAGAATAGTTATTTGAGCAAAAAAACTGTTTCCTTGTAACGTTCTTACGCCAGATATTTTATTATTTTCCACAATAACATCTACAACACAATCTTGGCACAACACCAAATTAGGTTGATTTTCCAAGAGTTGCTTCCAAAAGATAGAAAAAGCATATTTATCGCTTTGTGCCCTTGGACTCCACATGGCAGGTCCTTTCGACCGGTTGAGCATTCGAAATTGGATCATAGTATAATCTGTAACAATGCCGGACATTCCACCCAGAGCGTCAATTTCGCGTACCATTTGTCCTTTGGCAATACCGCCCATAGCGGGATTACATGACATTTGAGCTATTATAGAAAGATTGAGATTAATTAATAATACTTGAGAACCTAATTTTGCAGCAGCCACCGCTGCTTCGCAACCGGCATGTCCTGCTCCTACTACAATAATATCATATCTGTTTTTCATTGTTCCACGTGAAACATTTTCATAATAACTTGTTTATTTAATAATTATAAGAAGTATTGAATAACATTAAGGCCTCCTCTTCTTTTTGTTTCATTATTTGTTTATCGGCGTTTTTCGTATCTTTATATCCGCAAAGATGCAAAATCCCGTGTACCATTACTCTTCGCAATTCTTCTTCAAAAATACAATTAAAAGTTTCCGCATTTTCTTTTATGCGTTCAATAGAAATACAAATGTCACCATGTAAAAATTTCCCTTCCGAGTAATCGAATGTGATAACATCTGTAAACGAATCATGATTCAGGTATTGTTTGTTGAGGGTTAAAAGTTGTTCATCATTATAAAAAATAATATTTACCTCTCCTATTTTTTTGTTTTCTTGTTTTGCCACAGCACCCAACCAATTTTTAACAGGTCTTTTGTGGGATAATTGAAATTGAATTTCGGAGAAAAAGAGAATCATAAATTCATTTTATATTGCATTTTCAGAGGCATACCACGCCGCAAAAGATTTTTCGGTTTCGTATAATCGTAATGAAAATAATTGCAAATGGGCAGGTAATATTTCTTTTATAATGGAAGCCAATTCACAAATCATATTTTCGGTAGTGGGTTGAAAAGGCACCGAAATAATTTTCTCATAGTTATTTTTCAAAGCACAAAGCAGTACAGGGTCAGAATCTTGGTGTATCATCAAAGCATGATCCCATACGGTAATGATTTCGTTTTCAATTAACTTTTTAAAATCGCTGAAATCTATGAGCATTCCTTTTCTGGGAGAAGCGTCATCATTACAAGGAACCCCTTTCACAGTTACTTCCAACTTGTAAGTATGCCCATGTATATTTTTGCATTTTCCGTGATAATTTAACAAGACATGAGCCATATCAAAACTAAAAATACGGGTTAAACGTAAAATAGCCATACAATTATTATTTTTGGCAAAGAAACATCAATTTTTTAAACAAACAAAAAAGACGCCCATTTTCACATTGAAAATTAATGAAAAACAAGCAAAATAGAAGGTGCTTTTATGTACGTAGTGTTTTGAAGCCCGTAAAATTTTGCTGTAAAATATTATTCATTATAAATAATATTTATTTTTGTGGCAAATTTGGTACTTAGAATAATTTAAAAAACTCATATTAATTTGCTCAAAATAAAACCAATAACGTGAAACAATGAAATATTACATTATTGCCGGTGAAGCCTCAGGCGATTTATTGGGTTCTTATTTAATGAAATCCATAAAAAAGCTGGATGCCTCTGCCAATTTCCGTTGCTGGGGCGGCGATTTGATGGAAGCACACGGCGGAAAAATTATCAAGCATTACAAAGAGCTTGCTTTCATGGGGTTTTGGGAAGTGATGAAAAATTTGCGTACTATCCTTAATAATATTAAGATTTGTAAAGCAGATATACTACATTGTAAACCCGATGTGCTTCTCTTAATTGATTACCCCGGATTTAACATGCGTATTGCAGAATTTGCTAAAAAACAGAATATTAGAGTCGTATATTATGTGTCTCCGCAAATTTGGGCATGGAAGAAAAATCGTGTGCACAAAATTAAACGTGATGTGGATACACTAATTTCCATTTTGCCTTTTGAAAAAGATTTTTTTGCCCAATACAATTATGAAACCCATTATGTTGGACACCCTTTGTTGGACATCATTACCGATGCAATGAAAAACGATGATTGGAAAATCTTTAAAGAAAATTATCATTTAGATGACCGTCCGGTTATTGCTGTTTTACCTGGAAGTCGCCGGCAGGAACTTAAAAAAATGCTTCCGGTTATGGTGCAAATGGCAGAGTATTTCCCTGAATATCAATTTGTAATGTCGAAAGTAAAATGGCAGCCGCTCTCATTATATCAATCTTATATAAAAAACTATCCCATCATTTTAGTAGAAGGAAACACTTATTCGTTGTTGCATCACGCAAAAGCGGCGATGGTAACTTCCGGCACGGCAACTTTAGAAACTGCATTGTGGAATGTGCCGCAAGTGGTGTGCTATAAAGGTAGTTTTCTTTCATATCTCATAGCCAAAATAGTCGTAGGTAAACATTTGAAATACATTTCGTTAGTAAATCTTATTTTGAACAAACCTGCCGTAACGGAGTTAATTCAACATGAATGCAATCCAAAAAAATTAAAAAATAAACTTGCAAAAATTGTAAATGATGATGTTATTATTAATACAATACAAAACGATTATAAACAATTGCAACATATTTTAGGCGATGCCGGCGCTTCCGATAAAGCGGCAAAATTAATTGTAAACCATGACATTAGATAAAATCAACACCATTTATTTCCTGGGAATCGGCGGCATAGGCATGAGCGCCCTGGCGCGTTTTTTCTTGCTTCAAGGGAAACAGGTTTACGGATACGATCTTATGTTCACAGAAATTACCTCGCAGTTAATTACAGAAGGCGCGTACATTCATTTCGAGGAAGATATAACTCAAATACCGGCGCAAATAGATATGGTGATTTACACGCCGGCAATTCCGGAAGAACATGAAGAATATCAGTATTTTATTAAACATAAAATCCCTTTATTAAAACGTTCCGAAATTTTGGGAATCCTTTGCAGTTGTTATCCCACCATTGCCGTTTCCGGAACGCATGGGAAAACGACGACCACGGCGATCGTTACGCAGATCTTAGGAGAAAAGGAACAAAGGAGAAAGGAGAAGGGAGAAATATTCCCTTCAAATTTTGAAGGGGTGCCCGAGGGGCGGGGTAGTTTATATAAAAATAAAATCCTCAGTTTCATCGGCGGCATCTCCAAAAACCTCAACAGCAACTTCCTTTGCGAGCCCGATTTTAACACCATAATAGTAGAAGCCGACGAATTCGACCGTTCATTTTTAACATTACGCCCCCAAGTAGCCATCATCACCTCCATAGATGCCGATCATTTAGATGTTTACAAATCTCACGAGCAATTAAAAGAGTCGTTTCAATTATTTGCTAACCAGATACAACCGAGTGGCACTTTGGTTATTTATGATGAGATTGCGGATGAGATTGTGCATCCGAATAAAGTTACCTATGGGTTTTCGGAAGGGGCGCGGTATCGGGTATGGAATATTCGGTATGGGGTGGCGAATATGGAATTTGATTTAGTATATAAACCACCCCGCCCTTCGGGCACCCCTTCAAATTTTGAAGGAAATATTATTGCTCGTCATTCCGAGCGTAGCGAGGAATCTCGTTCCATGTCGCTCACCATAAACCTCCCCGGCAAACACAACGTGCTGAACGCCGTGGCTGCACTTGCTGCGTGTATAGAATTTTTATCCTGGAAGGAAATAGTTGTGGATATTTATTCATTAATAACCTCAGTAGCAAGTTTTACCGGCGTAAAACGCCGTTTTGACATCCGCATTCAACGCGATGATTTGGTGTATATTGATGATTACGCGCATCATCCGGAGGAGATTCGGGCGTTTTTAGAGGCGGTTAAAAAAAGTTATCCTGCCAAAAAAATTACCGGTATTTTTCAGCCGCATTTGTATTCACGAACAAGAGATTTTATTCGGGAGTTTGCAGATGCTTTGGAGGTTTTAGATGAAGTTATTTTGTTGGATATTTATCCGGCAAGGGAAAAACCGATAGAGGGAATTACGTCTGATTATTTATTGTTGTTCATAAAAAATGAAAATAAAAAACTCCTTAAAAAAGAGGAGCTTGTGCCTTATTTGCAACAAAACAAGCCGGAGGTTTTGGTTACGATGGGCGCCGGGGATATTGACAAAATGGTGGGTGTTTTAGAAACCACTTTTTGTTAGAGATTCATTACAAAATATTTTTGAAAAAAAGGTGATTTTTTTCTTCCGTCCATTTCATTAAACGGAAGTTCTACTTTTTTACGCCCAAGTTATGAACGAAAATATTAGTATTTATTAAAATCAAATTTATTATGAAAAAACTTATCTTTTTTTCTTTTTTGGGCGCGCTCTTTATGGGATTGAATGCGCAATTTAATCCGGGAGCTCTTTCCGAGTCTTGGAGCACTACAGGAAATGCCGGTACTACAAGTTCTAATTTTTTGGGTACTACCGATGAATCTGATCTTCTTTTTGTAACAAACAATACATTGCGTATGATACTGAGAAAAGATGCAACTTGTCTCGGTAGCAATGCTATTGAACATTCAAATAGTGAGATTATTAAAACAAATATGAATATGAATATCATTAAAAATAATGCAAACATTCAAGAGTTTACAATATACCCTAATCCTAATGATGGAACTTTTTCTATTAAATTATTCAACGAGATTAATGAATTGCTTAAAATTACAATTACAGATATCAGAGGTACAATAATTTATAATACAGCTGCGTTTACAGAGCAGATTCAACTCCCTAACCCTCCCGCCGGTATTTACATTATCTCATTAATTTTTAAAGATAAAATCTTAACATCAAAATTTGCAGTATTATGAACAACATAAGACATTATCTGTTTTATTCAATATTAGCACTAATATTTTTTACTTTAATATCTTGTGATGCGCTTGGTATCAGGCATTGTAGAAATATGCCGAAACAAATAGAAGGCGGCACAGGAGAAATAATATCTAACGCAATGATCCGGCATCCGGCATTCATAGCTTCTAAGGGTAGTTCCAATGAAGGAGTAATCATAACTTCCGATTCTTTAAATGGTTCTAATTTAGTAGTAAGTTTTGACAACGGAATAACCTATAATCCTATTGATTTTTCTCAATACACTTTGTTAGGAAAATATGCTGAGGGACAAAGTATGGCGTTTTTTGATAGAAACGTAACAAAAGATGCTAAAAAAAAGAAATACATTTATACAATCAGAGTTATTTTTTGTGGTGATTTTCTGGACACTCGTGCAAGTATGAATTGGGTATTGGTTCCAAAAATAGAAGATGATTTTTCTGTTGAGTTTGTTATAGAACACAAAGAGTGGACACGAAAATAAAAATAGAGTAATTGCATAAAATTGAAAACATGAAGAAAACATCACTTTTAATTATTATTTTGTTTGCAATTTACGCAGTGAGCATGGCACAACCAAGAGCTATCGGCGGACGCTTAGGCTGGACTATTGCTCCCTCCTATCAGCATCAGATTGGTGAAAAAAAGATGATTCAGGCAGATGTAGATTTTATTGGCTACGCTTTGTGGGGAGTGCAGGGTACTGTAACTTTTAATTGGTTAATCCCACTTGTTTCTGTGAATGCAGGTAGTTTGAATTTATATCCGGGTGTTGGCATTGGCGGTGGCTGTGATTGGGGTTGGGGGGGCTCCGGACTTGTTGACTGGCTTCAAGGTTCAAAACACCCATGGTTTATTTGTGGCTTTGTAGGCATTGCCGGAATGATAGGTTTAGAGTGGAATTTTAATTTTCCCCTACAACTTTCTATAGAATATCGCCCGCTAATCGGTCCTCAGTTTTTTAAAAACGGACGCTATTATTTATATGAAAACAAAAGTGTTGGCGTTGACTTTTACCATCGTGGATTATGGACAAGCGCAATTGCTGTTGGGGTAAGATATAAATTCGGTGGGAAATAGCCAGCAATGGAGATATTAGTTTTCGCTCGGTGTTGCCGTAGTTTGTATATTAAAGCGGATATCAAGAATTATATCGTTATTAAAATAAAAAGTGCGCCGCGTCTGCCACGGGGCATCATTTTGTGGTTATCGCACTGAAAGATGGCGCGGCGCTAACGCAGAAGTTGATTTTGTGTTACAACTTGACGGAAAAGTGGTGCCTGTTGAGGAATTCCTGCTAAATCTTCATCTTCTTATCAATCTCATCCACATAAATCTTCATCTTCTTATCTGTTTCATAGAGATTTGAGATTGTTCTGCAGGCGTGCAGTACCGTAGCGTGGTCTCTGCCGCCGTAATGCGCGCCAATGGCGGCCAATGGAAGTTTGGTATATTTTTTGGCAAAAAACATGCAAATTTGGCGCGGCTGCACCACTTCTCTGTCTCTTTTGTTGGCATTGATTTTTTCGGTAGATACGCCAAAATATTCTCCCACAACTTTTTGAATGTATTCTACCGAAATCTCTTTCGCCGTACTTTTTACATATTTATCCACCATCTCTTTTGCCAACTCAATGGTAATAGGGCGGTGATTGAGAGAGGCTTGTGCCAAAATAGCAATCATGGCGCCTTCCAATTCGCGGGTGTTGGAAGTGATGCGCAACGCCAAATACGTGATCACCTCGTCGGGAAAAACGATGCCGCTGTTTGCCAATTTTTTATGCAAAATCTTAACCCGTGTGTCAAAATCGGGAACCGTCAACTCAACGGTTAATCCCCATTTAAAACGAGACAGCAAACGTGCTTCAAAACCGGTAATATCCACAGGCGATTTATCGGAGGTGATAACAATTTGTTTCTTTTTTAAGTGTAAGTGATTGAAAATATGGAAAAACGCTTCTTGTGTAGCTACTTTGCTTCCGGAGCCAAGGTGTTCAATATCATCAATAATAAGCACGTCAATAGATTGATAATATAAAATAAAATCATTGCGGTTTCCGGTTCTGCAAGCTTCCATATATTGTTGGTAGAAGGTATCCGCATTAATGTAAGAAACGGTTTTATTTGGAAAGTTCTCCTTGGTTTGCAGTCCGATAGCGTGTGCTAAGTGCGTTTTGCCGAGCCCCACTTCAGAGTAGATGAAAAACGGGTTAAAGGATGTGCCTCCCGGGTCTTGCGCAATTGCCCAGCCGGCGGTGCGCGCCATCCGGTTGCAATCGCCCTCTACATAATTGTCGAAATTATAAGTTTCTACTAAGTTGGAAGGTATTTTATGTTTTTTAATTCCGGGAACCACAAACGGCGCAGGAATCTCTTTGCTTCCGGTTTTATATAATTCAACAGGAACGCTGATTGCCGGATTGGAAACCGCCTGGCGCGGGTTGGAAGGCAAGTTGATAGTTTGCGAATCGGTGGTGGTGGTCTTTTTTTCCATTACAACGCGGTACTGCAATTTTCCCATATTGCCCAATTCTTTTTTCACTACTTTTTTCAACAAATTGATGTAATGCTCTTCTAACCACTCATAAAACATGTGCGATGGCAACTGCAATATAAGTGTTGTCTTCTCAATACCTATCGGCACGATGGGAACAAACCATGTTTGAAAATTTTTCTCATCAACATTATCACTTATGATTTCCAAGCAGTTAGACCAAACCGTTTTAAAATCTTTTGTGATTTTCGACACCTCTCCTACCATACAATATCCATAAATTTTTTACTGTGAAACAATTAACAAATTAACATTATCTTTTTTTCGATGTCCCAAAAATGAACAAAAAAAAGTTCAAAAAATATTACCTCAATACTTGATTTTTAAAAAACTTTGTATATAGTAGAATCACGGTTTCCAGCGTTTTTTTTTTCACAGTTTTTAAACTCGTTCATAGCAAATAAATTATATTTTCGCTTTCTGAAAAAAATCCTATTTTATGCATCAAAAATTTTTCGGAACAATAATTCATGGATTGGGCAGAGGTAAAGAATTTGGCTTTCCAACGGTTAATATCAGATTGATTGATAATAGTTTACATATAGAAAGCGGAGTTTATGTGGCGGCAGTTACCATTAACAATTTGGTTTTCAAAGGCATGTTATATGTGGGTACAAGACCCACTCTTGATTTACAGGAAACTACCATCGAAATACATATTTTAGACTTTCATGAGGATATTTATGACCAACAAATTTCTTTTCAAATTTTGCAGAAAATTCGGGATGAAATTCGGTTTGAAAATGTAGATGAACTGATTGATCAATTATACAGAGATCGGGAAGTGGTGACTTATTTATCTTCAATGTTTTTCAATTCATCCAAACTATAATTTCCACCTTCATCCACTTTCTTTTGATTGACCACCGCAAACTCCTCTAATGTTTCTGGGCGTTTTCCGGCTTTATTCATTTCAATAATTTGGTTAACTTTCTCTAAAGGAATGGCATAAATCGTAGAATGATCATCGGCATAGTGATACCACACTACTTTTTTCATGATGTCAATTTTGGTATAAAACCCTTTGCCTTTCTTGGTAAACAGATGCACATTCGGCTGCGGAAAGTGCTTTAATTCTTCAAGATAAGCTTCTTGCTCAAAATTGAGGCAGCATTTCAATTTTCCACACATCCCTGCTAATTTTTGAGGATTTAGAGAAAGTTGCTGCGTTCGGGCAGTAATCGTAGAAACCGATTGAAAACCGGTGAGCCACGAAGAACAGCAAAGTTCTCTGCCACAAGTGCCCAACCCACCCAAACGCGCCGCTTCTTGACGCACTCCAATTTGGCGCATTTCAATACGAATTTTGAATTGCTCTGCCAATATTTTGATCAGCTCGCGAAAATCCACGCGGTCTTCTGCCGAGTAATAAAAAATTGCCTTCGTCCCATCTCCTTGATATTCAACATCATTTACTTTCATATCCAAGTTCAAATCCCAGGCAATGTAGCGGGAAGAAAGCATCGTGGCGTTTTCCATATCTACCGTAGAGATCCACTTGTCAATGTCGGCTACGCGAGCATGGCGGTATAGTTTTTTTGCAACATCCTCTTGTTTAATACGTTTCTTCGTCAATTGCTTTTTCACGCTTAATCCCAGCAGGGAAATAATGCCGATGTCGTGTCCCGTGGGCGCTTCTACTGCCACAATGTCGCCTACCTGAAAACGCCCTTCTTCCGGCAATAAAAAGAAATCTTTATGACTGTTTTTAAACCGAACTTCACCAATGGGAAAATCTTTGTATGTGGGCGCCACTTCCAATTCTTGTATCCAATCGTGAGAAGCTAATTTACAACAACTTAAACAATAGTTTCTGCAATGCGACTCATCAATTTCGGGTGGCGCCGACAACCCGCGTGTATGAAACGCGTTGCCGGAAATCTTTTTGGCTTCTTCGGAAGTGGGAACTCGAATATCTAAATCTAAATATTGCTCTAAATTTTCGCCTTGCGAAAAATCTTTATCATCAAATTTACCAATTTTCTTTTCCATGTTTTATTGAGTTGTGCGCTGTGCACGTCATTATTTTTATAGTTTGCAAAGAAACAATTTTTATCGGAATATTTTTACTTTTTATCTCTCAAGGCGCTTGTCTTGATATCTTCATGTTTTTACTATTTTCGCCACCTCATTTATTTACCCATTCAAATTAAACAACAATTAAATAATTACCAGCATGATAAAAGACGATTTTACCATTAGACACATCGGTCCGCAAGGCGCGGAAATTGAAAAAATGTTGCACACCTGCGGCGTAAAAACTTTAGACGAGTTAATTGAAAAAACAGTTCCGGCTGCCATTCGCCTGCCTGAAAAACTGCCGCTTCCGGATGGTTTGCCCGAAGGCGAGTACCTGCAAACAGTAAAATCAATACTGTTGAAAAACAAACTGTATAAATCCTATATCGGTATGGGATACTACAATACGTTTACGCCTGCCGTGATTTTGCGCAATATTTTTGAAAATCCGGGCTGGTACACTTCCTACACGCCCTATCAAGCCGAAATTTCGCAAGGGCGACTCGAAGCGCTGCTCAATTATCAAACCATGATTATGGAGCTGACTGCCATGCCGCTCTCAAACGCCTCGTTGTTGGATGAAGCTTCTGCTGCCGGCGAAATGATGCTGATGTTTTACAACAGCCGCAGCCGCGATGCCATGAAAAACAATGTGTGCAAGTTTTTTGTACCGGAAGACGTGTTTCCGCAAACGCTAGGCGTGCTCAAAACAAACGCCGCTCCGCAAGGGATTGAAATCGTGGTGGGTAACACAGAAAAAACAGCACTTGACACTACCTTCTTCGGCGCTATGGTGCAATACCCAAACAGCTGGGGCGAGGTACACAACTACAAACAGTTTACTGCCAACGCACAGGCAAAAGGCATTTTTGTAGGCGTTGCCGCCGATTTGTTGGCGCTCACTGTTTTGACGCCTCCGGGAGAGTGGGGCGCCGACTGTGTCATCGGTTCTACACAACGTTTAGGTCTTCCTATGGGATTTGGCGGTCCTTCTGCCGGCTATTTAGCTTGCAAAGAAGATTTTAAACGCCAGCTTCCGGGTCGTATTATCGGAGTAACGGTGGATGCGCAAGAGAACCGCGCCGTGCGTATGGCATTGCAAACCCGCGAGCAACACATTAAACGCGAACGCGCTACATCTAACATTTGCACAGCTTCGGCATTGGTAGCCATTATGTCCGGTTTTTACGGTATGTGGCACGGCGCCCAGGGATTGCGTAATAAAGCGCTCAAAATCAATGTGCTTGCAGGTGTGTTAGCCAAAGAAGCTGAAAAATACGGATACAAACAACACAACAAAACATTTTTCGATACTTTGTGTTTTGAAGCGCTCAACGGGGTTACCGCAGAAGATGTTAAAAAAGTAGCCCTGGCACACGAAGTGAACTTCTATTACTGGTGCGAAACCTGTTTCTCTTTGTCTTTAGATGAAACCGTAAAATTGGAAGATGTAAACTTCATCTTGTCTATTTTGGCAAAAGCTGCCGGCAAAGAGTTTGCGCCGTTTGTTTGTCAGCCGCATATTCCTCAATTGAATATTCCCAAAGATTTGCAACGCACTTCCGCCTTCATGCAGCAAGATATTTTCACCCAATATCAATCCGAAACAGAGATGATGCGCTACATGAAAAAATTAGAAGTGAAAGACTTATCACTCAATCGCGCAATGATTCCGCTCGGCTCTTGCACTATGAAGTTGA
This sequence comes from Lentimicrobiaceae bacterium, assembly GCA_009787485.1. Classification (GTDB taxonomy): domain Bacteria; phylum Bacteroidota; class Bacteroidia; order Bacteroidales; family WCHB1-69; genus WRNX01. Next base: position 23,574 of record WQWP01000004.1, read on the forward strand.
ATGCGGCAGCGGAAATGATGCCGTTAAGTTGGGCAGAAGCAGGCGCATTGCACCCGTTTGCACCGGAAGACCAAACTATAGGATATTTGGAAATGATTCGGGAAATGGATCTGTGGCTGCAAGTGATTACCGGTTTCAAAGCCTTTTCGTTCCAGCCCAATTCGGGGGCAGCAGGCGAGTACGCCGGCTTGATGGTGATTCGCAATTATCACATTGACAAGGGCGAAGCACATCGAAATGTCTGCTTAATTCCGGCATCGGCGCACGGCACCAACCCGGCATCGGCAGCCAAAGCCGGCTTAGAGATTGTGGTCGTAAAATCAACCGCCGGCGGCGAAATTGATGTGGAAGATTTACGCGCCAAAGCCGAGCAGCATAGAGCTGATTTGTCGTGCATTATGATTACCTACCCTTCTACGCACGGCGTGTTTGAGGAAGCAATTCTGGAAATCATCAAAATTATTCACGATAACGGCGGTTTAGTGTATATGGATGGCGCAAATATGAATGCGCAGGTGGGTTTGGCCTCTCCGGGCGCCATGGGCGCAGATGTGTGCCACTTAAATCTGCACAAAACCTTTGCAATGCCGCATGGCGGAGGAGGTCCGGGCATGGGGCCTGTTGGGGTTGCCGATTATTTAACAGATTACTTGCCAAACCACGAACTCTATAAAGTGGGCGGAGAGAAGGGCTGTCAAATTGCAGCATCGCCCTACGGAAGCGCCTTCTTATTGCCAATTACTTACGGCTATCTGAAAATGCTGGGCGGAAACGGTTTAACCGAAGCCACCAAGATGGCAATGCTCAACGCCAACTACATGGTAGCTCGCCTGAAAGACCACTATAAAATCATGTACCTCGGCACACACGGACGTTGCGCCCACGAGTTTATTCTCGATTGTAACGAGTTTGACCGCTCTGCCGGCGTGCAAGTGATTGATATTGCCAAACGCTTGATGGACTACGGGTTTCACGCACCCACGGTAGCCTTCCCTATTCACGGCACGCTCATGGTAGAGCCTACCGAAAGTGAACCGTTGTGCGAAATTGACCGTTTATGCGATGCTTTCATCTCCATTCGCGAAGAGATTCGTGAAATTGAAGAGGGCAGGGCCGACAAAACCAACAACGTGATTAAAAACGCGCCACACACAGCCAAGGTGGTTTGCGCCAATGAATGGAACAGACCTTATTCCCGCGAAAAAGCAGCCTACCCGATGCCGCACGATGATAAATACTGGCCAATGGTGGGAAAAGTAAATGATGCGCACGGGGATAGAAATTTGCAGTGTTGTGTAGGGTAATAGGCTCGCAAAGGCGCAAAGAAAAAAAACTTCGTGTCTTTACTAACCCATTGCCGTCAGCTTCATTGCCGTCAGTTTTAACTGACGGAACAAATAGAAAATAAGCAAAAAATGGCTTTAGCCAAAATCATTATTAATTTTTGGCTAAAGCCATTTTATCCTTTCCTTTCAATCCGTCGGCTGAAGCCGACGGCAATGAGAGCCGACGGCAATGAGTGTTAATGAGATAGAGTGTTTCACCGCTGTATCACCATCTTTTGCGTTAGCACTGCGCCATCTTTCAGGATGATCACCACAAAATGCAGGCCTGTGGCGGAAGTGGGTAGTTGAATGGTATGGGAAGGTTATTTGCAATAAGTTTCTCCCAATTTTATCACTTCATAGAGTTCTTCACACTCTTCACCAGAACACAATACGATGATGCCTGCACATCCATAATAAGTAATCTTGTCGGTATATGTGTTTGGCCCAAAAATATACCCTTCTCTTTTACCTTTGCCAAGTTTACTAAAAACGGCTTCTGTAATACAAGTGCTTTCCGGTAGATCCAAATCTTGAAGCCACCTTATTTCTGTAAATGGGTCAGATACATGACAGTGTGGATCTTTATGACACGAGATTAAAAGAATTGCTATGCCAATAGTGATTAAATATAATGTTCGCTTCATAATTATAATGGAAGGTTTTAAAAGTTAGTTTTTAACATTTGAAAATTATGGCAAAATAATAAAATATTTTATTCAATAATGATTTTTTTTGTCGCAATATGGTTTCCCATGGATAGTTTTACAAAATAGACTCCGGTGAGTAAATTAGAATGATTGACGTTGATTTTGTGGGCATTGCAATGTTCAATTCCGGAAATAAGTTTGCCTGATGAGTTAAAAATTTGAATTGAAAAAGGTTTCATTTCTTTCGCATGCACTATTTCTATGGTAAAGTTTCCAATATTAGGATTTGGATAAACAGTAAAATCAAATTTATGATGGGATACCTCTGCAACCGAATAATAAATTTCATGATCGAAATTTTCCGAATCAGCGTTTCCCGGATCATTCACAGGTGTTAATGATCTACAATGCTGAACATAAATATTATAAGAGTTTGAAATTTCGTCGTCAGGTGATGAAAAAGTAATATATGCACTATATCTCCCGCTACTGACCCCATAAACCGGCCATACGGTAACAGTATTCCCAACAACATTACCACTTCCGCTATAAACAAGACTTCCTGTAAGATATGTAAAAATTTTTACAGAATAATGAGTTGCACCGGTAAGTTCGAACGTTAAACCCTCATCTATACAGGCAATATTTGTCCACGCTACCAAATTAATGCCATCAGGAAGTTCAACACAATTAAAATTTTCGATTCTTGCCTGAAACTGACTACCTTCCTGCGCCTGAAAACCCGGCTTTAAACTGATACTATTTCCTGCTATATACGTAACATCTGCACCTTGTTGAATGACACCGGTTGACTCAATGGTATGAGCTGCTTTATAAATGAACGAACCGGAAGATATATTCCAGTTGAAAACCAAATTTAATGCAGGGCAAGCATCAATACCATCCCAAACAGATACACCTGTTTCATTTGGGTCAAGGCGCCCTTGTAAGCGTTTATCTACCTCCCACGACCTAAAAAGTTTGCCATAGTTTGAGCTATGTTTACCAGGATCCTTACACTCGTAACTCTTACATTTATTACCTTGACGGTGAAATTGTCCGATAATACGTTTTTGGGCATTAAAAAGTGGCGATCCCAAGCTTGCGCCATATCCGTGTCCATTCTCTGTAGCAATCCAATTAATTTTGTAATAGTTTGAAGCATCGTATTGGTAGCAATCTGAAGTTTGAGGCGTCATATCAAAAGTGGAGATTCTTTTTTCGCCTGTTATACGGCAATAAATACTAACTCCTCCGGCACTTTGGTTTTCATTTCTGTCCCATCCTGCAAAATATGGACGAAATGTTGCTCGAGGCCTTTTTGACAATTCCAATAATACATAATGTGTATGTTCAGCGACAATAGGTGCGCTAGCTCCGCTAATAGATTGAGTGAGTGAAACGCTACCCGAATTGCAAAAAGGTTTTTCAGTATTAAAATAAACAATTATATTGTTTGCATTGCAACTCCCACAAGGTCCAAGCATATCAGAATTACAAACACATTCACAATTTGTTAATATATACATACCGGCATTTCCCGTTGTGTTCCAAGTATTGGAGGAACTCTCCTGTTCAAATTGCGCATTCACTCCCATAAAGAGCGCGCCCAAAAAAGTTAATAATAAGATTTTTTTCATTGATTTTTTTTTAATTGTTGAAAATGTTTAATAAATGCTCGTTTTTTAAGAACAGGCAAAACTTGTCATCCTTTCTCCATCAGCCCCCGGATGGGTTATATTCAACAATAAAAAAACGTGGGACTGTAACTTTATTCGGTTCCGAGGTCTTCAACTACCTTTACCACAAATAAGTAGCCCACGTCAAAAAAGACGTGAGCATTAACTACTTATTCCTGTGGCTTGGAAATTGTTGAAGTTTCGGAACCCAGAATAAAAGCTAACGCTTTTTCTAACTATGTTTTTAAAGTGCTATGTTGCACATTTTTTTATGTCATAATGATAATTTTTGTTAATATTTGGGTGAAAAGATATTAAAAAAATCAGGATATGATTTTTTGACACAATTCGGGGCTAAATCTTTTTTTTCCCAGCACAAGAAAAAAAGTTTTAACCTACAGTTAGATATTTGTACGGTATATTGAATGTTTTTCATATTTTTGCCAAAATTTTCATATACAACATCTGAAAATAAACAAATCTATATGTTATAAAATATAAATACATCAAATTTCATGGAATCGTATATCGTAATAGAAGAATTTATTAAGAAAAAAACTCTTATTGAACGTTCTGATTATACCAAAAAAATTACTCCATTTATTGATAAGAATATAATAAAGGTATTAACCGGGCAGCGCCGTGTAGGAAAAAGCTACATTTTGTTTCAATTAATCTTAGAAATAAAAAAACAAAATCTTAATGCTAATGTGATCTATATCAGCAAAGAGTTAAAACCGTTTGAACACATTGTAAACGATAACTTGCTATATGAATTTGTACAGTCAAATCTAAAATCAAATGCAAAAAACTACTTATTTGTTGATGAGGTTCAAGATATTGTAAATTTTGAAAAAGCCTTGCGAAGTTTGCTTGCCGAAAACGTTTGTGATATTTTTATTACAGGAAGTAATGCTAAATTGCTTTCGGGCGAATTGGCAACTTATTTGTCCGGGAGATATGTTGAATTTGCCATTCATCCATTAAGTTACAATGAATTTTTAGATTTTTTCTCTCTTGAAAACAATTCTGAAACCCTCAACAAATATATTGCTGTTGGTGGAATGCCTTATATAAAAACTATAGGATTGGACGAAAACCAAGTATATGAATATCTTAAAAATGTGTATGCCAGCATTCTTTTGCGCGATGTTGTAGCAAGAGAAAATATTCGCAATGTAAGGTTTTTAGAAAATTTAGTAGAATTTTTGGCCGATAATATTGGTAGTTTGTTTTCCGCTTCAAATATCAGTAAGTATTTAAAATCTCAACAAATATTATTAACTCCGCAAGTGGTTCTCAGTTACATAAAATCGCTTTGCAATGCTTTTTTTATTCACAAAGTAAGCAGATACGATATTAAAGGGAAACAACTTTTTGAATACGGTGAGAAATATTATTTTGAAGATATTGGTTTGCGAAATGCAATCAGGGGCTTTAACAGAGCCTCCGATATTGGAAAAATTATAGAAAACTTGGTGTATAATCATTTACAGCAATTGGGCTATACGATTAATGTAGGACAGATGGACAGTGCGGAAATTGACTTTATTGCCGAACAAAATGGCAAACAAATTTACATTCAGGTAGCTTACTTACTCAACGATGAACAAACAAAAAAACGAGAATTTGGTAATTTGTTGAAAATAAACAATAACTACCGAAAATACGTGGTTACTCTAGACGAATACAACAATAGCAGCAATTACGAAGGCATTGAGCATATTCACCTTCGCCAATTTTTGACAAAAACAGAGTTATAATCCATTACTTGGTGAAGAAATAATTTATTACTTTCGCGCTTAAAAGTTGAACTTAAAAATCTAACACCCAACCATTCTTATGCACCCCATCACCGGCATCATCATTACGCTAAACGAAGAAAAAAACATCACAGATGCTGTTCTTTCTTTGCAACAGATTTGTAATGAGATAATTGTTGTGGATTCGTGTAGCCATGATAACACCCGCGAAATGGCAGAAAAAGCAGGTGCAAAAGTTTATGTTCAACACTATTTGGGAGATGGAATCCAAAAAAATATCGGACTGCAATTTGCCACAAACAGATGGATTTTCTGTATGGATGCCGATGAACGATTAACGCCGGAATTGGTTGCCGCCATCAATGCCATTGACTTGGCCAACACACAATATTGGGGTTTTGCCGTGAAACGGCGTAACTATATTGGAAGTCGCTGGGTTCGTTGCTGCGGTTGGTATCCCGATTATGTGGTCAGACTATTCCGACACGACAAATTGCGATTTGCTGAGGTAAAGCAACATGCAACGGTTCCTGCAAAAAACACCTGCAAATTGCCGGCAGATATGATGCACTATACCTATCATAATATTGGAGAGCTTTTCTCTAAACCCGCCCGCAATTTTTCAACTCGCAGCGCCAAAATAATGTTCCTGAATGGTAAAAAAACTAACGTTTTCTCACCTGTTCTTCATGGTTTTTGGGCTTTTTTCAGTAATTATTTCTTCAAAAAAGGAATACTGGGTGGTATAGATGGATTGACCCTCTCCATTGCCATCGCTTGCAACTCCTACTTAAAATATGCAAAATTGCTTGAATATCAACGAGATTCTGAAGTCAGAAACAAAGAAAATTTTGAAAAAGTTTGGTAACTTAAATGATTATTCACCTATAAATTATTATTATTATGAAAAAAAACAACGGAATTTTTTGGGGACTACTTTTTGTCGCTTTTGGTCTTCTTTGGTTGGGAAGATCACTTGGATTTTTCCACTTTAGCTGGTACAATGCACTCAGACTGTGGCCAATCCTTATTATCTGGGTGGGCGTTACGCTGCTGCCCATTGCACAACTTTGGAAAAATGTGTGTAATTTCATCCTTTTAGCCATTGCAATTGTGCTGCTTTTTTCGCTGCCGGCAAAGTCATCGTGCTGCAATCGTATCTATTGGAATGAAAAAGAATCGGTATCCATTCAACGGGAAAGTCGAACCCGAACTACCGGAGAAATTCAGGAAAAACGGATTACCGGAGAAATTAAGGGAGTTATCATTGAAGGCCCTTGGGAAGTGTTTATCACACAGAATAATACAGATAATAACGCCGTGATTGAACATAATGTTCCGGAAAGCAAAATTACAACCGAGTTGCGTCCTAATGGGTATCTACACATTCGGGCGTCTTCTGTGGGTGGCTATCACAAAAGAATACTGAGAGCTACTATTCATGCATCTGTACTCGAAAAAATTGAAGCGCGCGGAGCCGCTACCATAAATACTGACGGACAATTTGCTTCCCATTGTGATATCAAGTTGTCTGGGGCTTCTAAAATGGATGGGCTTTCGTGCGAAGGAAGTTACGCTAATGTAACCATTAGCGGAGCGTCAAAACTAAAAAATTTCACATTCACCGGAGAGCGCTTCGATGCGGATGTTTCGGGCGCTTCGAAAATAGACTTTCTCGAAATGAATGTGAAAAAGTGTAAAGTTGACCTCTCCGGCGCTTCTTCTTTTAAGGGAAGCGGCTATGCTACAAAAGGTTCATTTTCAGGATCCGGAAGTTCTGCTTTTAAAGCTTTTGATTTGGAATTAGAAAACCTTGACATTAATCTTTCCGGTGCTTCTTCCGCAGAAGTTACTGTAAACCAAGCGATCACAGGAAGCCTTTCCAGCGCTTCAATACTCAGGTACAGAAAAGCGGAAGATGTTCGCGGCGTTTCCACAAGCGGAAGTTCAAAAATTGTTTCTGTGAAATAATGTGGCCCCGTGCAGCAAAAACATACTTAATACGTTATATAAATAATACGTTATATAAATAATTAATCTAAAATTTATAAAAATGAAAAAAGCAGTAATTATTATTAGTTTGTTCCTTTTGGGAACCACACTGTCGGTAAAAGCACAAGAAATGACTGAAAAAGAACAAAACAATTACGCCATTGGGGTGCTGCTGGGACAAAAAATCCAGGAAGAAATCCAAAAAGCCGGAATTGATGTGACAATCTTTGAGTCTATTAAAGAAAAATTTAAAGAATTGGTGGATCTTCATGCTATAAAAGAAGGTTTTAGTGATGTTTTAAAAGGAGAGTCCAAACTTTCTAAAGAAGAAGTTGAAGCGAGTCTTATGGAACTTATGAAGATGAAAGATTATTTTGAGCAGCTATTTGGACTTAACCAAACGAACCAAGTGAATCAACTCCAGAAAAGTGAGTGTGCAACTTCGATATACTCCGAATTGATACAAGAAGCGTGGGCGATGTATGAAGTAGAAGAATACCCAATGTCGGCGCAGAGATACGAGGAAGCATTTAAAACACTGGGAGGTAAAGGCTTGGTTCGCGACCGGTACAACGCTGCTTGCTCGTATGCTTTAGCCAATAAAATTGACGCCGCTTTTGTGCAACTATTCAAAATTGCGAAACGCGGAAACTATACTGATTTTGAGCACATTACCACAGATGCCGACCTAAATGCACTTCATAACGACAAAAGATGGACTAAGCTTATTAAAATTGTGAAAGCGAACAAAGAGAAGGCGGATAGTTTGAGGTATGTAAAATAAGTTGGGTGGTGGAGCGAAAAGTATATTTTTGCCGTTGCATTTATTACAGCAAACGGTATGACAAAGTTAAGCGTAAACGTTAACAAAATAGCCACGCTCCGCAACGCGCGCGGTGGAAATCTCCCCGACCTCATTCAAGTAGCAAAAGATTGTGAAAAATTTGGCGCACAGGGAATTACAGTACACCCGAGACCCGACGGGCGCCATATCCGCTACGAAGATGTACGCAATCTAAAAAAAATAGTTACTACAGAATTTAATATTGAGGGATATCCTTCTAAAGATTTTATTGACTTGGTATTAGAAGTAAAACCCGACCAGGTAACTTTGGTGCCCGATGCACCCGATGCCATTACTTCGAATAACGGTTGGGATACGATTAAGTATCGGGAGATGCTTTTTGAAATTTGTCAAAACTTTAAAAAAGAAGGAATTAGAACCTCTATTTTTGTAAATCCCGAAACTATTATGGTACAAAACGCCAAACTTTGCGGCACCGACAGAATTGAATTATACACAGAAGGTTATGCCGTAAACTACCCAATCAATCCAAAAACGGCAATTGAAAGCTATTCTCAATGTGCCGAAGAAGCAATCAAACAAGGATTAGGGATAAACGCCGGACATGACCTAAACTTGCACAATCTCAACTACTTTGCCCAAAACATCTCTCAACTATTAGAGGTCTCCATCGGCCACGCCCTCATCTGCGATGCCTTATATTTAGGCTTAGAAGAAACTATTCACCGTTACTTATCCGCCTTAAAAATTTCTCTGTGAACCTCTGCGCCTTCTGCGTCTCTGTGCTGAAAAAAATTAAAATCATCATAAAATGGAAAAACTAAAAGAAACCAAACTCTTTTTGTCTTCAAAAATGAAAACCACCCCACAAATCGGCATCATCTTAGGTTCCGGCTTAAGTGGATTAGTACGGCATTTAGAAATTGAGGAAGAGATTCCCTACGCCACCATTCCCAACTTTCCGGTTTCCACAGTAAAAGGACACTACGGTTCCTTAATTTTTGGAAAGCTGAACGGAATAGACATTGTGGTGTGCAGCGGCCGCTTCCATTACTACGAAGGTTATACCATGCAAGAAGTAACTTTCCCGATTCAAGTTATGAAAGAGCTGGGAATTAAAAAGTTAATCATATCAAATGCCGCAGGTGGCATGAATCCAACTTTTAAGATTGGAGATATTATGCTCATTAAAGACCACATTAACATGTTCCCTACTAACCCGTTGCTTGGACCCAACGATGACGAACAAGGACCTCGTTTCTTAGATATGAGCGAAGCCTACTCGAAAAAAATGTTAAAAACTGCCTCTGAATGTGCAAAAGAACTTGATATTCACGTGCAAACCGGCGTTTATGTGGGCGTTACCGGTCCTTGTTACGAAACCCCTGCCGAGTACCGCATGTTTGCCATCATTGGCGGCGATGCGGTGGGCATGTCCACCGTTCCAGAAACTATCGTAGCCCGCCATCGTGGAATAGAAGTTTTTGGTTTATCGGTAATTACAGACCTCGGCATTGTAGGACAAGTGGAAAAAATATCACATGATGAAGTGCTTCAGGCAGCTAAAATTGCGGAACCGAAAGTGGTGGCGTTGGTTTGTGAAATGTTGAAGAGGGTTTGAACGGTATGACAAAAATACTATCTTTGCAACCAATTTTATTAACAAAAATATTGCGTATGATATAGAAAACAACACAAAAATATAATAGAATAGCATTTGCTATGTTCTTGCTTCTGAAATTGCACACTTCAAGAAAGTATTACAAGAATAAGTAATGTTCGCAGTTAGCGGGCTTTATTATTTGTAATACAGGTCGTGCAAAACCTCAGAAGCGGATTATAAGTCCGCTTTTTTATTTGTCAAATTTTTAAACAACAATACATTCACCCTTAAAAAACAAACAGTATGAAACGAAAAATTATTTTCTTATTATGGTTTGCCATCCCATTATTTTGCATGGCACAAAGCGGTTTAGCTTTTAGTTATGAGTATGACGCTGCGGGTAATCGTGTGCTTCGTAAAGTGATTATATTTGACCCTCAATTTACACCGCCACCGCCTCCGGAGGATCCACCTCTTGCTGAAAAACCAGTAGAAATAGAAGAGAACTTAATGCCCTTAACGTCTTTAACATCCATAGAGCCAACGGCACCGGAAGCCCATACCCAATACTTTGTAGAAAAAGTAGCCCAAGTAGAACTGAAAATCTACCCC
>WQWP01000005.1 GCA_009787485.1 Lentimicrobiaceae bacterium
AAAATAACTTGAGTAGCAAAAGAATTGTCTTGCTCTTTTACAGATACAGCAGGTGGAATGTTTAACCTTGTTAATAAAAAATTACCATTAGAATTTCTTCCGCCCAATATTAATTTGTCAATCTCCTGCAACTTCATGTCAGCAAAAGTAAAGCCGTCGCAAATAAATAATCCGGTATCATTAAAACTATTATCCAAAGATCCATCATTATTAACGCATATTAATTGATCATAACTCCCAATTAAGTATTTATTACCGTATTGTAACATTTTTTTATATCTAAAGTCAGGCCATAAATCATCAAAATAGTAGAACCCGTTCATCCCAAAATTACTATTGATTACTCCATTGGGAGAAAAAGAGCACATAAAGGAATTATTGGCATAACCTGTAAGTAAAAGATTCCCATTTTTATCTTCAATGATGTTGTCGAAAAAAACGCTGAAAGTGGAAGTCTCCATTTTCCATATTCCATCATCAGCAAAATTTGTAACCAAACTGCCATTAGAACCCATTTTTAAAAACCATAACGGGCTTTTATGATCATCATTATGGCTAGCTCCAGCAACCAAAATAGATTGGTCATTTGATATTTTTATGCATGTTGGAAAAGGGTTATCGGGTAGTCCGAGATCTTTCCATATCACTTTTCCATCTATTCCAAAATCATGATCAAGTTCTCCATTATAGTTATATTTTGTAATAATGTTGTCTCCTACAATCAGCATAGAATCATCACTTTCAAGATTCACCCTACTGACAGTATAATTAATATCCAAAACAATTTCTCCATTATTACCAAAAGAACTGTCCATACTACCATCTTCATTAAGTTGTATAATAAGAGCGTTAAAAAGTTCACCTCCAACAAATAATATCTTGTTTTCATTCGTTATTTTAAAATCAAACATTCCGATAGGAAATATCCTTAAATGAGCTATCCCATTTATTCCGAAAGAACTATCAATTGTTCCATGGGCATCTGTTTTTACAATGAAAGGATCATAATCAAGAGATGGGACTCCTAACGCAAAAATATTACCTGCCATATCAAACTTGATACGTGGGAAAAATCCTCCACCAGGTATCACCGTCATCCCATTTTCCCCAAAAGTTGGGTCAAGCGTAACAGTTTGGGCGTAAATGCTGGTTGCAAGGAGGGTTGCAAGGAGGAGGGTGAAGGTTTTTGATGTTTTCATAATAAAAATAGTTTTGGCGAAAATAAAAAAAAATAAATTAGTTAAGCAAATAGGTGTGCTTATGAAAGATGAGGCGGAGAAGATGAAGGAGGTCATGTAAAAACGGTAGAAGGAGTTATCAAAAGCGCATAAAGAGTAAAAATAAAGCTCCTAATGCAATACAAATTTCAATTTTTGATGGCTGAAAAAGAGGGAGGAACCAATTGAATCACAATAATGAAAAATTAAAATCAGATTTTAATCGGACAATAGTGAAAAAAAATATTTCTTTGCAAACAAATCCTTTACCATGAATAAAAATCAAATCTACGTATTCATTAGCATCACACTTTTATTGGCTTCGGCATGCAAGCCGCCCGAAAAAGAATATGTGGCTCCCAAAATTTGGACGATGCCCGCTGTTGAAATTACAACCACAGAAGCTACTTTTAGAGCCAATTTTATGAAAGGCTCAGAAGATATTACGGTATTTGGCTTTGAATGGAAAGAAATGCTTGAAGAAGACTGGAAAATCGTTCAAGCACAAGCAGGTAATGGCAGCTACTCCCTTCCCGTAGTCAATTTGAAAGAAGAAGGTCAATACACCGTAAAGGCTTTTATTATTGATGCTTCTGATAATAAGTATCTTGGCGAAGAAAAAAGTTTCTTTACCAATGGAACATTGATGGATATTGATGGGAATGTTTATTCCACGCTACACTATGGAAATAAAGTGTGGATGACTGAAAATTTGAGAGTTACGCGCTATGCAGACGGTACGCTTGTGGAAGGCCGATCAGGTGGCCCCTGCGAGGAAGAAGATGGACCACCCGTGTACTATTACAGTGGAGATCATACGCCCTATTTTAAAGAGCCAAGTTTTGGACTGTTGTACAATTATGCTGCCACTCAAGGAGGAACGCCTTCGATTTTTCGCTATACTCAAGGTGTTTGTCCCGAAGGATGGCATATACCCTCTATGAGCGAGTGGAGGCAATTGGTTTACTATTGTGGAGGAGGTGCAAACATGAAGACCAAGACATGGGCAGAGCTTGGATATACCAATGCTAACTCAAGCCGGTTTTCTGTAGAACCGGCAGGATATTATTTTGACGACGTGGACGAAAATTTTAGAAGTGTTTACGCCGGCGCCTATTTTTGGGGAACAAGTACGTTTGATGCTGTTGTTCTTGTACGTGATTTTCCCGAAGTATATTATGAGAAGCTGGGAGATGCCGCAAGGTCTATTCGATGTGTTAAAGATTAAGAATTATGAATAAAAATCAAATTTATCTATTCGTTTGTATTTTGCTTTTATGGGCTTCGGCATGCAACCCGCCTGAAAAGGAGTACGTGGCTCCCAAAATTTGGACCATGCAACCTATTGAAATTACAACTGCAGAAGCTACTTTTAGAGCCAATTTTATGAAAGGATCGGAAGCGATCAAGGTATTTGGCTTTGAATGGAAAGCAACGCTTGAAGAGGATTGGCAAACAGTTCATGCACAAGCAGGTACCGGTGGTTACTCCCTTCCCATGGTCAATTTGAAAGAAGAGATTCAATACACCGTAAAAGCTTTTATAGTTGATGCTTCTAATAATAAGTACTTTGGCGAAGAAAAACGTTTCTACACCGGTGGAACGCTGACTGATATTGACGGGAATGTTTATTCCACGCTACGCTACGGGAACAAAGTGTGGATGACTGAAAATCTGAGAGTTACGCGCTATGCAGATGGCACCCCTGTGGAAGGTCGTTCAGAGGGTCCCATTGAGAATGGCGATGGACCCGTGTACTATTGGAACGGAGAGCATACGCCATATTTTATGGAGCCCAATTTTGGATTGTTGTACAATTACGTTGCCACTACAGGAGGCGCGTCTTCGCTTTTTTATCGTCAAGGTGTTTGCCCTGATGGGTGGCGCATGCCTTCCGGGGGCGATTGGATGGAATTGGTCTCAATATGTGAAGGTACCGAAAATATGAAGACCAAGACATGGAGGGAACTTGGCTATACCAACGCTAATTCAAGCCGGTTTTCTATCGAGCCGGCAGGGTATTATACCGACTTTGATGATGAAGGTTTTAGAAGTGTTTACTTTGCCGCTTATTTTTGGCCATGTACATTCCTTTTTCGTGATCTTCCCGGAGTTCATTGTTTTCAGCTGGGAAACTCAGCAATGTCTATTCGATGTGTTAAAGATTGTGAATTTTGATCACTAATTATTCCTAAAATCTCTTTGTGCTTTATATTTCAAATCCTGTAGCACAGAGGCTTTTACATTAATGGTGAAATTCCAGCCTCTTCTCCAGCCGAAAGGAACCCAATTGAACCTCATTTCCCAGCAATGCAAGTCACGGTAAATATCAATAGAGGTAAAAGAGATGTCTCTTTGTTGAATATCGTATCCTGTGGTGATCCCGATTTTCCATTTACGCGTAATGTTTATATCGGCAATTAGATTGACGGTTTGCACAATATTGCTGTCGTATTTTTTTACATCTCTGTTTGTAGTGTAATAGATGAGGTTGTCGAAAGTAATGTAGGCAAATGTGTAATTAATAGTAACGTTCCATGGCGTTCTGAAATCGGGGCGCACGTTGGGCATGCCCAAACTGTTTTCGGGAAAAATAGATTCCTGCGGTTTGGGCGCTTCATCGGCAGATTTTTCTTCTTTTTTCTTCCTTTTAAAGAATTCTCGGTTGAGTCGCAAATTCACACCAAGATTCAGCTCTGAGCCGGAAAAACGCATCCCTCTTCCGTTCACTTTCGCTTCCGTTTGGTTTACTTTTCTTCCTTCGCTGTTAATGATATAAGGGTCGAAACTCAGTCGGAAAGTAACATCTAAAAAGGAGAAAAGAGAAGTTCGCCCAAGAATGGTAAGTGGTTGCCAATTAAGCGAGTCGGCAGCAAAGTCGTATCCGCAAGAGATCCCAACATTATCAAAAAGCGTAAATTTTCGCGTGCCGGTAATGGTGTCTCTGCTCGACTTTATTTTAATTTGCAGATTGTTGTTTATCGTTAAACGTGTAACAGCCCGTGTGCGAGGTATGCCGCCACTAAAATAAGCATATTGTACCTCCTGACCGGTAATAGTATTAAAATAAGTGCCGTAATTATTTCCATTTAAATTGGGTTGGTATGAAAAACTTAAATCGGGCGACATGACATGCCGCGCTTGCAGCCCCCCCCTTCTGGTAGCGTAATCAAAAAAGACTTTGGTGGTTAACGAAGTAGATAAATTCAAATCGTGCATGGCATAAAAACCGCGTTGAAAAACAGCTTCGGTGTTTGATCTTAAGTTACCATTTTCAAGAGTATCCGGAACAAATATGCGTTGGTCGCGTTGCAGATACCACCTTTCCGTTAAAGTTGCATTAGTATTCCAGTTAAACGCTTTGCCCACTTTTATAGGGATGTTCAACGGAACAGTGTGCTGAATATTGGATTGGATCTCCTCCCACGTTTTCGGCAAGAAAAAAAGCGAATCTATGGTGTTTATCTGGTTCGACACTTGCGAGCTCCATCTCATAGAAATATTATCATACCATTTGAGTTTCCCTGCTTTATGTTTTTTGCGGAAAGGATAAAATTGCCGTAAAGACATATTGATTGTTGGAATAGAAAGGCTAACATCTTTCTTTTGAGTATTTTGTCTGTAAGAAAGAGCGGCATCAAAAAAGAAGACCCCATTGGCGTTGGTGGAAAAACTCACAGAGGAGTTAAACTGATTTGACAAATAATCTTCTATAGATGAAGGAGTTACTCTGTTAAATTCGGAGCTGTTTATAATATTCACATGTGCAGAGAACTTGGTGGTAGGGTGCGATTTTGGGTCCTGATGATGTTTCCAAATCACACGAAAATTGTCTGAGCGTACCCGGGAAGGCGTTTGGCGTTCGCCGCGAAAATCTTGTACAAAGGCTAACTCTATATCACCGGCGCATTTGTATCGGAATACATAGTTGGCTTTTGTCTTAGCTCCCCAACTTCCACGCGTAGAGATGTAGCCTAACAAGCTTAAATCGAAATTATCGTTGATCCCAAAATAATATCCGAAGTCTTCAAAGTAAAACCCAAGATTAGCGCCTTCGCCATAGGTAGGCATAATAATACCGGAAGAGCGGTCTTTATTAAGTGGGAAATATCCAAACGGAATGGCTATAGGCGTAGGAATATTTCCAAAACTCATATACGCCGGCCCCGTGATAATCTTATCATCCTGAATCACTTTGGCTTTCGTGAAACGTATCTGAAAGTGCGGATCCGGCAAATTGCAAGTAGTGTATTGCCCGTCTTTAATGTAGGAAGTTTTTTTATCCACATGTTTTACATAATAACCGTGAATGAAACCCTCGCCTTCTACGGTAATTACTTTGGTTACTTTTGCTTTTTGAGAATTGAAATTATAACGCATTTCCTGCGAGCGGAACTCGGTATCGCCTTGCTTAAAAACGGGATGCCCGTGAACGTGCCCGGAACTGTCGGCAACTCCCGAAGCATACAACTCGCTGGTTGTAAACCCAAACTCCATGAACGCCGCCGTTAATTCAATATCTTCATAATATGCTTTTGCATCCTCAAACAAAATAATTTTTCTCTTTTGCAAGTTAATAATGATGGAGTCCTGACTAATATATTTTACCGAAGATTCTATTGCGTCTGGAGATAATCTTTTTTTTGATGGGCGGAAATCGGTTGCTGAGAAAGAAAGAGAATCGGTTGTTGAGTAAGAAAGTGTATCAATTGCTACCGAATCTGTAAGTGCAAATTCATTAATAATCGTATCTGTGAGAGCGTAAAAGTTGTTTTGATATAAGAAGGTGGTGTCTGATTGCCCCTGTAAGTTATTAAATACAAAAAACATACAAACCCACAAACAGGAGTTCATGCGCAAAAAATATAAACAATGGGGTCGGTATATTTTCTTTGTCAAAGTGTATGCAGGGTTGTCAAAGTTGTTTTTTTTGTATTTGCTCTTTAATAAATATGCAAAAATATAAGATTATGAACATAAAAACAGTACTTTTAGTATGTTTTGCATTCACTTTTTTAAACATAACCGTATTTGGGCAGGCGAAAGATAAAATTGCTAAAATTGTGATTGATGCAGGACATGGCGGAAGCATGCCCGGCGCAGTGGGCAAATTGTGCAAAGAAAAAGATATTAACCTCAAAGTAGCGCTACACCTTGGCAGATTGATTTCCCATAATTTTGATGATGTTACGGTGTTTTACACGCGCAAAACAGACGAGACGGTGGAGGTTTACAAACGCGCAGAAATGGCAAACAGACGCAAAGCCGATCTGTTTATTTCAATTCACTGTAATGCTGTGGACGGAAGACCCCATGTTACCGGCATTGAAACTTTTGTGATGGGGGTGGGAAAATCGGAGGAGAGCATGGCGATTGCCAAAAAAGAGAATGCGGATATATTGTTGGAAGCAGATCATGAAACCAACTATTCCAATTTCGACCCCAACTCGCCGGAAGCCTACATCGTTTTTTCTTTATACAGCTCTGCTTACCTGCACAGTTCTTCCATTTTTGCCTCCAAAGTGCAAAAACATTTAGTTACTAACACGCAAATGGTTGACCGTGAAGTGAAGCAAGCCGGATTTTTAGTATTGTATAAAGTAGCCATGCCCAGCATTTTAATTGAATTGGGCTTTATTTCCAATGCAGAAGAAGAAAAATTCCTGATGCGCGAAGATGTCCAGGAAGTAATGGCCGTAAGCATCTATAACGCTTTTGTAGAATACAAGAATTTGATGGAAGGCACTGAAAGACCTTTTTGGTCTGTTCCGGAAATAACCGGCTTGGAAAACTCTACTGAAATTTTTGAAGTTCTTGCCCCCCCCGAAATCGCCGAAGTTTCAGAAATTCCCTCTGAACTCCCCGAGGCTACTTCCGAACTCCCTATCGTTCACAGTCTCCCCCAAACCCAAACTCTTGATACTCCCCAACCCCAACCCCTTGATACCTCCCACCTCTTACCTCTCACCTCCCACCTCTCACCTCCCACTACCGAAATCTGCTTCCGAATCCAGTTCTTCGCCAGCAAGGAAAACCTATACACAACCGATAGAAAGTTTGCCTCACTCCAAGAAGTAAAAAAAATCAACGAAAACGGCATTTGGAAATACACTTCCGGAAATTTCGAAACTTTGGCAGAAGCGCAAGCCGCAATTAAAAATGTAAAAAAAGAGTTTCCCGATGCTTTTATTATTGCCTTTCACAATGAACGAAAGATCTCTGTTCAGGAAGCGCTGGATTTGATGCGATGAAAACCGCTCTTAAATATTTACGCCTCGTTTTGCCGCACTTGGGTATCGCCTTCATCATTTTGGCAATGGTTTTGGGACTTTTTTATAATTGGCGCGGAAAAGCAGTGTTGCTCACCACCGATAAAACAAATGTTTTCATTACCAATAATAACGAACTTAAAATTGTACCCTACGCCCTTACATTAACACAATTTAACATTACCCATTACGATACGGGAGAACCGAAATGTTTTGAAGCGATCATTGAAGTTGAAGAAAATAATGAAACCCAACCTATTGCTTTATTTGTGAACCACCCTTATAAAATGGCTTTTGGGCAAGATTTGTATTTGATAAGTTATCATTATTTACAGCCGGAAAATGAAGTTTGCTGCGTGGTGGAGTTGGTGCATGAGCCGTTTCAAGGCATATTTTTAGCAGGCATTATTTTTTTGATGGTGGGGTTGTTGCTCAATCTGTTGACTTTATTCTATTTTCGCAATCCAAAATTTTAACAATGCCCATTAAAATCATAAAACTACTTTGTTGCCTATTATTGATTTCCACTACTGCATGGAGTCAAAAAAACGAACTTAATGTATTGTATAAAGAGAAAGTTTTTGGGAAAAACCTGATGGATGGAACTGATATAAAAGGCGTTGAGTTTATATTTCCGGAAAGAATTGATGATTGCTTTCTTGATCCGGAAACAAATTTTTTAACTGTTCAATTAAGAGGATTAAGTTTGGATAGAAAATGGCTTAATAATACCGGCTCTATTCTGCAATATGATTTAAAAAATAAAAAAGTTTTATGGGATAAGTTTTTTTCTTATACAGGTGATGATATAATTCAGTTTAATAAAATATTGATTTATTCGAGTTTACTTAATAGTTATAAAATTGATCCTTATTCCGGAAAATCAATTTGGAAAACAAAAAACAGAATATTTCTTGGCACTCCGCGAGGTAATATAGGCATTGCCTATAAGTTTGATATGTGGTTAGGGGGAATAAATAAACTTGAAGGTGTTGATTTAATGAGCGGTAAAAAAATATGGACAAGAAAAATTTATCAATGGGATAGATTGCATGATGCCTTTTTTATTAACGATTCTACTTTGATGGTCATTGCTTCCGGCTTAAACTCCATAAATATAAATACGGGCAAAGGCTGGGCTTTTTACATGTCTTCAGAATCGGAAGGTTTTACAGGGTTAATGTCTAATGTTCTTATTGACAGTAATTTTATTTACATGGCATCTCAATATCAAATTGTGAAACTAAATAAAAACTCCAGAGATGTAGTATGGAAACATCCATTTCGACATAATTTGACAACAGTATCATCTATTTTCATGGATGATAGCGCGGTTTACATGATTAACAGAGGATTTGGCTTTAAAGGCAAACAACAACGGGATTGCGGAAGAACTTTCATCGCTGCATTTAACAAGCAAACGGGAGAGCAGAAATATTTCACATTACTTGATAAAAAAGATGGGGCTATTCTTGGTTTCCGCTTGGTAAAGGATGAAGTATATTTATTGTTTCAAAACAAAATAGCGACATTTAATTTTAAAACCGGAAATGGAGTCCATGCAAAAGAGTTTCCGAAAGAAGATTTCGATGAGTTGCGTTTTTTTATTGGAGAGCAAGTATTTATTGATAATCAACACGAACATTTTTTTAGTCTTGTTCAAAATGATTCAACAAATTTGCACGTTTTGACTATTCAGAATAAAATTATTTCTGTAAATAATCAGCTTAATGTAATGCATGAATTTGAAATAGGAGATGTTTACGTGAGCTATTTGCATGTTGAAGATTATCAGTTTATAGCAAAGGATAATAAAACCTTCATTATTAATGATACAGGTAAAAAAATTGCAGAACTTGAGGCTTCAAAAGACGCTTTTCTGATGGATAATGTATTATACGATACGCGAAATAGGAGTTTTATAGCTATTGATCTGAAGGGTGTTATCCTGCCTAATGAAAATTATTGACCGAACCTTTTAAAACCAACTCCCGCTTACCAAGCTGTTTCGCGTTTTTACTACTAATAACTTCCCCTCCGCGTTGCTCCAATGATTTGCGCGCATCTTTGGCGACTTCTGCACCGGATACTGCAACTTTTATACTTTCGTTCAGGTTTTCAGGTTCTGTTTTTTGCGAAAGTTCTGTAGCAGATGCTTCGGCAAGCATGTTAAGAATGAGCTCTACATTGGTCATGTTGTCGCGTAGGTTTTCCTTCTTCAAACCCTTGTGCTTTTTGTACTCTTGTGTGTTCATGTCTGACCAAGTTTTGTACATTAAGTCAGTTAAAAAGGCGTATTCCTGTCCTTGTTTTACACCTGCTTTGTCCCATTCATCGGTTAGGGCTTTGCGCACCTCAATAGATTTTATGCGTTGGTTAATCCAGCTTTCGCTGTAACCTAACCGGCGGTAGTTTTGAATGGCACGGTCAATAGAAAGTTCAGGGTCAATGGTTTCATCAATTCGTTCACTGCCCACTTTTGCAAGCCATAGTTTAAACGGCTCTGCTTTTTTGCTGGGAATAGATTGAATTAATCGCAAAACTTGTTTGGTATCAGCTACATCTGTAAGTCGCATTTTGCCGTCTGGAGCATGCATTTTCAAACCGTGACAATTTGTCACGGTTTCATTGCCTTCTTCTTTGAGACGTTGTTTTAATTTACGCCAATAAGCAGCAGGGTCAATACTTTCGGTTAGCGTTTCAATGACATCCACCACCGAGAACCACCATTTTTCAGCATTTTCATCCCATAAAGCGCGTACTTGCTTATTTTCAAAAAGTTGGATTTTGTTATTTATCTCTTCCATGTTATTAAATATTTTTCTGATGTATTTATTTTTCTGTTTTTCTGATTGGCAAAAATATGTTTTTTTTAGAATATTATGTTATCTTCGCAATCAAAATTTCCAAACCTTGAAAAATTACCCTAAACTCATCGCCCAAACCCTCGGAATTGCCGAGCATTACGTGAAAAATACGTTGGATTTGTTAGAATCCGGCGCCACCATTCCGTTTATTTCGCGGTATAGAAAAGAGAATACCGGCAGTTTTGATGAAGTGCAAATTGCCGAAATTCGCGACCTGTACGAGAAATGGGTGGAGTTGGATAAACGCCGTGGCGTAATCTTAGATTCTATTGAAGAGCAAGGAAAACTGACCCCCGAATTGGCGCAGAAAATTAACAACGCGCAAACAATGAGCGAGTTGGAAGACTTGTACTTGCCCTATCGTCCGAAGCGGAAAACCCGCGCTACTGTTGCCGTTGAAAAAGGATTGGAGCCGCTGGCGATTATCATTTACGAACAAAGACAAATTCAATTATATCAAATTGCAAAACAATATATTGATATTGAAAAAGGCGTAAATAATGCAGAAGAAGCCCTGCAAGGCGCCCGCGATATTATTGCCGAATGGGTATGTGAAGATATCGCCGTGCGTGTAAAAATGCGCGATACGTTTACTAAATTTTCTACCATCGTTTCTAAAATGGTGAAAGGAAAAGAGGAAGCCGGAAGTAAGTTTAGTCTCTATTTTGATTCCAAAGAACTGTTGTGCAAAGCGCCTTCACACAGAATTTTAGCGATGTTCAGAGGCGAAGAGGAAGGATTTTTAAGACTTACCATTGAGCCGGATGCCGAGAAAACGGTTTCTTTGATCAAGAAAAGTGTACTGAAAGGATATGGCGTTTGTTCAGAGCAAGTTTCATTAGCAGTAGAAGATTCGTACAAACGTTTGCTTCAACCGCAAATGGAAACCGAAATGCGCAAACTTTTTAAGGAGAAAGCCGACAAAGAAGCGATTGCGGTTTTCGGAACGAATTTACGCCAGCTACTCATGGCGGCGCCATTAGGACAAAAAACGACGTTGGCTATTGACCCGGGATTTAGAACAGGTTGTAAAGTGGTGGTACTAAGCGAACAAGGGCAGTTATTAGCGCATGATGTTATTTTTCCGCATCCACCGGAACCGCAATACAAAGTTGCTTCGGATACTTTGCGGAATTTGGTGGAAAAATATGAGGTAAAAGCGATTGCCATCGGAAACGGTACTGCCGGCAGGGAAACCGAGACGTTTGTGCGCTATATCCCTTTCGAGCGAAGCGAGAAATCTCATGCAAATCCCATTACGATTGTGATGGTAAATGAAAGCGGCGCCTCTATTTACTCAGCTTCCGAAGTAGCCCGCGAGGAGTTTCCCGATTATGATGTAACGGTGCGCGGCGCAGTGTCCATCGGACGCCGGCTCATGGATCCGTTGGCAGAGTTGGTAAAGATTGACCCGAAATCTATAGGGGTCGGGCAATATCAGCATGATGTAAATCAGCAGTGGTTGCAGAAAAGTTTGCAGGAAGTAGTGGAAAGTTGCGTGAACAGGGTAGGAGTGGAGCTCAATACCGCAAGCAAGGAGCTGTTATCGTTTGTTTCCGGTGTGGGTCCTGCATTAGCCAAAAATATTGTAGAGTATAGAAATGCAAACGGGGCGTTCAAAAACAGAAATGCGTTGAAGAAAGTGCCGCGTTTTGGAGAAAAATCCTTTGAACAGGCCGCAGGTTTTTTGCGCATTCATGGCGCCGCCAATCCGTTGGATGAAAGCGCTGTGCATCCGGAATCCTATCCGGTTGTAGAAGCTATGGCAAAGCGATTAAATACCCAAATTCCGGAGTTGATGAAAAGCGAAACGTTGCGCAAACAAATTCAGCTGCGCGATTTTATCTCGGAAAAAGTAGGATTGCCCACGTTGCAAGATATTATGCAGGAATTGGCAAAACCCGGGCGCGACCCGCGCGAACAGTTTGAAACGTTCGAGTTCGACCAATCTATCAATTCTATTAACGATGTAACGGTGGGTATGAGCGTGCCGGGCATCGTTACCAACATCACTAAATTTGGTTGTTTTGTGGATATCGGCGTGCATGTGGATGGTTTGGTGCACATTAGCCAATTAGCAAATCAATATGTAGAAAACCCAAACGATGTGGTGAAACTTAACCAAAAAGTTTGGGTAAAGGTTACGGAGGTGGATTTGGTGAGGAAGCGGATTAGCTTGACGATGAAAGGTTAGTACCGAACGTTTCGCATCTTAATCCAGAAAACATTCATGTTTAATATGTTTGATATCATTGCTTCTTCACCGTTTGCAAAACGTACCTGCATTTTAATATTATAGTTTCCGGTTTCAAAAGTCTTGTTCCACTCCAATTTATCTCGTGCTTCTACATACTCATCAACGCCAATAAACCATTTTAAACTGCCCTCCGCTGTGTGCATGCACTCTATCTCGGCTCGGAAATTTATTTCTTTGCAACTGAAAGTTGTATCCGGTAAATTTTCATAATAGATATTGTTGGCATAAAACACCACGCTATTTGGTTCAGGCTCTAAGGTAACGACCTCGCTGAGATTACCGGCAGAGTCTATCGCCTGTATATGAATGTATTTGGTCAAATCTTGAACGGTATAGGTTACAAACTGATTGTTTGTAGCCGCCATAAACAGTGTAGTAGAACTAAAAGGGTTCGGCACCCCGTTAGGATTATTATCTTCCGAAATATAAAAGCCTCTCAAACCCGATTCGTTTATTACATCCAATATATTTGAAATACAGGTATCGGCATAGTTAGTAGTATTGGTTGCCTTAACATAAAAGCGGTAGAGGCTGCCATTATCTTTAGACAGTATCTCTATCAGGTGGCAACTGTGGCGCTCTGTAGTAGGTGTATCGGGCGCAGCAAGGTCGAGGGCGGAGCATATTTTGGCAGTTGTATCAGTTGTAAATTGGGCTGCATACCATAATGTATTGGCTATTACTTTTTTTTCATGATCTGTTGCTGCTCCATTAGAATGTCCGGTTTGTATCATAGCAGCATTGTTCCAGGTGGTAAGGTAAAAATCATTTGTTCCTCCATACATTTCTGTTACAGGTGCATTAAAAATATTCGGATTTATCAATGGATCGGGAAAACTCATCCAAACAACGCCACGAGCAAATTGTCCTGATGAATGAGTAAGAGGAATAGTTAAGATACTTTCGTAGGAAATAAGATGGGGATACTTCAACAGAAAACCATCGTTAATTACTTTTATTCTCTCGCTACCTCTTCTATACAATTGATCACTAACAAGATGTATATTGATTTTATCTGCCAATTCCGCAAAATTTGGCATAGTATTTCTTTGTGTATCGTGACCAAAGAGCACTCCTCTTCCTGAATTAAGAAAGTTTCTAACGGCATTAGCAGAAGTAGAATTAAGGTCTTGGCTATTATTCCCATCCCACGAACCGAACACAATAGCATCATATATATACTCGCCTCCGCTTTTGAGATGAGCATCAGGATTAGCGTTGAAACTTGTCATTGTTACAGGCGTAACGGTTATTTTCCCCAATCCAATAGCAGGGTCATCCATCCACGTTTTTAAAGTATTTGAGTTTGCTATATTAGGATAGACATTCAACACTTTAATGGTTTTATCGTAATTGGTTGATGCTGTTTGCCATCCTCCTATCACCTCGTTCCATTGGTAGAGTGTAAATCCATAAGCGCCTGTGGACTTCAACTGTAGCCACTGCCATTTCAACCCCAAACAGCCTTCGGGAGAGGTACCTGTGGTGTAGAGTTCTAAACCCTCGCACTGTATTTCGCAAGCTATTACTTCCAAAAACATTGGGTCGCTCATAGCGCGACAGTTTTCCAGATTTATGTTTCCAACTCCTGCCACTGCCAAACGGTAATATCCCTGATGGTTTGCCGTAACATTCGGGATGTTTAGAGTTAAACTGTTCTCGCCAACAATAGCGACCCAACTCTCGTGATATAAATCTCCTGTTATGCTATAGAGCCATTGATATTCAAGAGGTGGATTAAAAGTGCCATCGTTGATGAAGCTACCTGTTAATTGTGCAGAACTCCCCAAACAAACCGCTTCAACCGGCACAATCACGTTTACAGATGGAGTACAAAGTCGAATTTCTATGTCGTCAATTACAAAATCGTTTCCGCTGGAACCGGAGTGATTGTTCATTATTTTGAAAATTACCGAAGGCGTTGAGCCTGTTATAGTAAATGTTATGCCGTAATGTGTCCAGTCGTTGCAGGCAAAAGGATCAGAAACCGATACGCAATTTTGAGTGTTGCAGCCTCCGGCATTGGGTATTTCTCCTGTATTCAATCGCTGAAGTTCTGTTCCTGTTAAATCTTCAATAATGATAGAAAGATTTGCTCTTTGAAATCCGGGTGCAACACTTGCCGCCCACATTGAAAAATAGAGTGTACTACCTACGCATAAGTTGTCAATTTTGGTTCGGTAAAATTGTCCGGAAGAATTACTATTGCCATCCACCTGCAATAAGTAGCCCCGTGTATAGTTGTAGGGATGAGTATGGTCGTCCATCCAAATCCACCAATCTCCGTGATGATGGCCTTCTTTACGAATGGAGTAAAAACCTGCTCCTGCGGGGTTTTGCGATGGAGTGTACCCGATTATCTTGTCACCGTAAAGTAGTTGCATATCCTGATTCGACATAATGGGCGGATCTAAAGGACTGTTTCCTCCAAAATCCTCACGAAAAAGTATGGTACCGTTAGAACAATCGGTATTTTGCGCATGCACTACAGAAACACAACACACCATTAGGAAGAAAACATAAATTTTTTTCATTTTTGGGTTCTCCGTTTTCGAGAGAGGCTAATGCGATATCGGTTTGGGATAATTAAATCGCATTCCCAATCAAAAACACCGCCGCAATCCCAATAATAGGATACAACTCCGCAAATACAATCAGAATCAAGCTGCGGCCAAATAAATCGAAGCCGGAGCCGATGCCGTTAATCGCGTTAGCGCCTGCCTGTGCCTGACGAATGGCGGAGAGCAAGCAAAGGATTCCCAACATTAAACTAACAGAGAAGATGGCAGTTGCTTGAAAGAAAGTAACTGTATCCACCAAATGTTTGGAAAGAAGGAAATAGCCGAGAAAGCCATAAAGTCCTTGCGTAGAAGGAATGGCGGAAAGAATCAGGTAATTTCCAAATTTGTCGGGATTCTTTTTCATTGCTCCAATTGAAGCGTTTGCAGTAATGGTTACGCCGTAAATACTTCCAAGCCCTGAAAGTGTAAGCATAATTCCAATGCCAATGTAGGCTAAAAGGATAGATTCCATAGGTTTTCTTTTTTAATGGTTAATATTTTTTAGTGGTTAATTTTTTAGTGATTAGTGGTTAGTGGTTAATTCGTAATTCGTAATTCCTAATTCTCAATTCTCAATTCTCAATTCTCAATTTGCTTCCTAAACGGCTCATACGCCTTTCCGCCGCCTTCGAATCCTACGTTGTTGTAAAATTCAACGAAGGTAAGACGGATGGGGTGGATGAATGCGCCTAAGCTGTTGATGGCTATGTTAATGGAGTGTCCGAATAAGAGTATGAGTATCATTACCAATTCTCGTGCAATGATGATGTCGGGCGCCATATTCATGGCGAGTTGGTTGAATACCAACCCTAAAACCGCTCCTGAAATGCCCAGCGCAAACAGACGGATGTAGGAAAGCACGTCGCCCACAATTCCCGATATTTTGTTGTACAAGCCGAACAGTCCGGCGCCAATACTTCCGGGTACGCCGCGCAAACCTTTTGCAGGATTGTTGAAGAATAGCATCATAAAACCTCCGGCAGCGGTAACTATTTTATGAGCAGTAGCCTGATAAACAGCATCTATCGTGCCATTTTCTGCCATAAGATAAACGGCAGCATTTCCCACAATGGTAATCACCCATCCAAAAGTATCAAGAGAATAGAAGAAGCCGTATCGCATCCATTTCGTTATAGCTTTGATAATGAGGGCATACACAATTTGTACAACACCTATAGCCAGCGCAAACATAAAGAGTTGGTTAGAGTCAAAGATGAGGTTTCTGTCTCTCAGCGGTTGCAGCCAACTCCAGTTTGCTATACCATCATCATTAAGGAAGGGTATTCCAAAGAATGTTCCGCTCAAGAAACCGAAGATGATCGTGCCGATAGCCAAATAGGTAACTAACCGCCCTGCACCGCGCATAAAGCCATTTTTGGAGCGCCGCAAGATAATGGAAGCTATCAGAAGTATCAATCCGTATCCGCAGTCGCCTAAGCAAAGTCCGAAGAACATGGCGTAGAAAGGCGCAAAGAATGGGGTAAAGTCGAAGGAATGATAATCAGGCCGGTCGTAAAGATCTCCAATCATTTCAAAAGCTCTCGCAAAGCGATTGTTTTTGAGTTGGATGGGCGGATTATCTTCCGGTGTGGGTGTTGAAACGTTGAAATAGATCGCTTCATTTTTCAGCATATCAGTAGTTTGCGGCTCGTTTTCTTCGGGAACATAGCCTTCCAGAATCATTAACTTTTCTCCTGCTGCCGCATCTCCGCTCAACTCTACTTTTTCAAAATTGATATGGTCGTTTACTATTTTTTCGTGGTAACGCAAGGTTTCAATCTCTTGCTGTGCAATTTGGGCTAACTCGCTGTCAATTTCGCGGTTACGTGTCTCAATTTTCTTTACATCGTTATTCCAGCCGGAAATTGACTTTTCTGAAAAACGGATATGTTCGGCTTCAATATACGGAACGCCCGGGTTTTGAGTAAGCGTAGCAAAATAAACTTGCGATCCGCTCTGTGTCAGTATAATGGCGTTGTAATCTTCCAACCATTTTTCATCAAATTTCGATTTGGCAATTACAAAGGTGTTCATGTACCAACCTTTTTCGGCAAGGCGGGCAATGTTTTCCGGCTCAAAATTTCCCAAAGGCGCAATGCGGGCTATTTCTTTTTGAATGCCTTGTTTTTCTAAATAGAGATTGTCTTTTTCAGCAAGCCGCGCTTCGGTTTCTTCCAAAATTTTATCTCCGGCTGCATTTTTATCTACCGCCTTTAGTTCTTTAACCTTCTTTTCCTGATTGATGTAATTAAGCGTTCTGATGACCTCCTGATAACGTTTTTCCAACTTCATGAACTCCATGAGTTTGTCATTTTCCGCAAAAGCGCCCGATTGTTTCTGAACGATATGTACAATGCCTAACTCTCTCAATTTTAACAAGAAAGATTGATAGTCTTTGTGATAAATCAGAAAATCGTATTTTTTCATTTTAACAATCATGCCACTTCCTCCTTTCTTCGTGCTTTATCTAAGTTGGTTCTCATAATTTTCTGAGAAGCTTTAGAGAGACTTTCTTCATCTTCAAGGTATCTTTTTATTTTTCTTATCGCGTCGGAATATCCAGGGATTTGCACTTTTTCAAACAAATTTACTTTTTGGGTTGTTTTTTTACGGGCATATTCCAGTTGTTCTAATTTTATTTGCTCAATTTCTGCCTTAATCCCTTGTTCAGCCAATCTTTTTAGCAAAGCAAGACCGTCGGAAAACCAAATAGGAGAGTTAAAGCGGCTGTAGGGCTTTTCATCAAAAGTTACACTTCCGAAAATCGGTAAGAGCACTCCTGCTACTTTTTTAGTTTCAATAGCCACATCTGCCACAGTGATCAGGTTAGGGTTAAACTCGTTCCATAAACTTGCCAAGTGATCATATTTCTTTATTTGTTGATCAAGTTCCTCTTTTAATTCAAGAAAACGGTCTTTAGTTCGTTTCACTTCCATTCTTAATGCGCTTTCTTTACTCTTAATGGTTGGCAATGCACGTACTCTTATCTTCAATTGCTTTTCGAGTAATTGGAGTGAAGTTTTGTTATATTGAAATTTTATTGCCATTTTTTAGTGGTTAGTGATTAGTGATTAGTGATTAGTGATTAGTGATTAGTGGTTAGTGGTTAATATTTAATGATTTCTTAATTCTTAATTCTCAATTCTCAATTCTCAATTCTCAATTCTCAATTCTCAATTCTATTTTGGCCAGTATTTCTCCACAAACACCGCCTTAATATTCACTTCTTCCGGAGAAAAATACTTTGCAAAGAGTTTCCATGCTACGTTTAGCATTTCGGTGGTGTCTAAACTTACGTCAATTGCTAACAGGTCGCGGGCGTAGTCTTTGGCAAAGGCTAAGGTGCGCTCGTCGTATTCGGTAAGGTCAAACCCGTTTTCCAATTTGGTACGCGCATTGGAGGCATCGGCGTAAAGACGCACGGCGGCGTTCATCACCTGCGGATGGTCTTCGCGGGTTTTCTTGCCAATTACCAACTGTTTTAAGCGCGATAGAGAACGGAACGGGTCAATAATTACCTTGCCGGTATCGGTGTCGCGACGCAGATAGAGTTGTCCTTCAGTAATATATCCTGTGTTATCCGGTACGGCGTGCGTAATATCTCCGCCGGATAAGGTGGTTACGGCAATGATCGTAATGGAGCCACCATCAGGAAATTGCACTGCTTTTTCGTAGATTTTCGCCAAGTCGGAGTATAACGAGCCGGGCATAGAGTCTTTAGATGGAATTTGATCCATACGGTTGGAAACGATGGAGAGCGCATCGGCATAGTTGGTCATATCTGATAATAAAACCAATACCTTTTCATGTTTTTCTACGGCAAAATGTTCTGCCGCCGTGAGCGCCATATCGGGAATGAGCAATCTTTCTACGGAAGGGTCTTCTGTTGTATTAATGAAAGAAACGATGCGGTCTAATACGCCTGCGTTGCTAAATGTATTTTTGAAATACAGATAGTCATCATTGGTCATTCCCATACCTCCCAAAATGATTTTATCCGATTGCGCATGCAGCGCCACCAAAGCCATTACTTCGTTGTAGGGCTGGTCGGGGTCGGTAAAAAACGGAATTTTTTGTCCGGTAACCAACGTATTGTTCAGGTCTATGCCGGCAATTCCGGTAGCCAACAGTTCGGAGGGTTGCTCGCGGCGCACCGGATTTACAGAGGGGCCACCAATCTCCACTTCTTTGCCTTCCGGTTGCGGTCTGCCGTCAATAGGCTCTCCGTAAGCATTAAAGAACCTGCCTATTAATTGGTCTCCTACTTTCAAGGTGGGCGCTTTTCCCATGAAGATTACCTCCGCGTTGGTGGGAATACCTTCTGTGCCTCCAAAAACTTGCAGGATAACCTCGTCGCCTTCAATCTTTACTACTTGTGCGGCGCGACCGTCCACAGAAGCTAATTCTTCGTTGGTAACGCCTTGGGCTTTTAAAGAACAGGTGGCTTTTGTGATTTTTGTGATTTTTGTATATACTTTTTGAAATGCTTTAGCCATTTTTTTTTAATTTAAAAATTTAAAGATGTAAAATTTAATATTCATTATTCATTATTCATTATTCAATCATCTCATCACCTAATCATCTAATCTTTTCGGATGTTCCTCCAACGCCGTATCTAATTGCTTCTTATAACGATTAAAGTCATCGCTTTCAAAATGCGCAAAGTTCATCTGTTTGGCGATGTTAATCAGTTTGCGGAAGTATGTGCCAACGTCGTTAAAATGTTCGAAGATGAAATGTATGTTACATATATTAATAACCAAATCTAACATGTAATGCTGTCTCGGCATCGGCGTATTGGCATCCACTTCATCAAATCCGTCTTGTTGCAAAATAACGAAGTCAATGAGTTCCGATTTCCAAAAGATTTGGTGATAATCGAGCGGCACGCCATCGTCTCCCAAAATATTGATTTGTTCTGCAATCTCTTTTCCTTTCGCCATGCGAGATTTAATGTTGTGCACTTTATGCACCCAATCCGGACTGATATATTCGGCAATATATTCTTGAAATTCAGGATATTCGAGATATTTTGAATAAGAATCGAGCACATTTATTGCTGGGTAGCGTTTTTTATCTGCCCGTTCTTGTTCCAACGCATAGAAACAGCGCGCAACTTTCTTAGTATTTTCTGTTACAGGCTCTTTGAGGTTACCACCGGCAGGCGATACGGTTCCGATAAAGGTAATGGACCCGGTTTCCCCGTTATTTAATTTTACATATCCGGCACGACCGTAGAAATTGGCAATAATCGCCGATAAGTCCATCGGGAAAGCATCGGGACCGGGCAACTCTTCCAAGCGATTTGACATTTCGCGCAACGCTTGTGCCCAGCGAGATGTAGAATCTGCCATTAACAGCACTTTCAACCCCATCGCCCGATAAAATTCTGCGATTGCCATTGCCGTATATACGGAGGCTTCACGGGCAGCCACCGGCATGTTGGAAGTGTTGGCAATAATAATGGTTCTTTCCGATAGCTTTCTTCCGGTGTGCGGATCCACAAGGTGCGGATATTCGGCAAATATTTCTACCACTTCGTTGGCACGCTCTCCGCAAGCCGCTATGATTACGATGTCGGCTTTGGTTTGCTTGGCAATGTTGTGCTGCAAAACGGTTTTCCCTGTACCGAACGGCCCCGGAATAAACCCCGTACCCCCTTCAACAATCGGATTCACAGTGTCGAGTGGGCGGTAGCCGGTTTCCAACAATTTAAACGGGCGCGGCTTTTCTTTATACGCCGTAACGGCTTTTTTTACAGGCCATTTTTGTATCATGTTTATTTTGTGCTCTTTGCCGGCGCTGTCGGCCAACACGGCAATCTCATGCTGAATGTTATATTCCCCTTTCGCAACAATCTCTTTCACTGTATATTTACCTTCAAATGCGAAAGGTACCATGATTTTTAATTTTTGATGATTTTCGACCACTTCTCCTATCCAGTCGCCGGCAATTACTGTGGTATTTGAGGTTACCAAAGGCGTAAACTCCCACAGTTTTTCAGTATCAAGAGGGTAGGTGTAGTCGCCGCGTTTAAGGAAAACGCCCTCCATTTTATCTAAGTCGTTCTGTAGCCCGTCGTAATTTCGGGAAAGCATTCCCGGGCCGAGCGTAACTTCCAGCATGTGGTTTACAAACTCAACATGGTCTCCGGCTTTCAAAGAGCGGGTACTTTCAAAAACCTGCACGTAAGCATTTTTCCCGATTACCTTAATCACCTCCGACATCAGCCGGGCGTTGTCTGCGATAATGTAACAAATTTCGTTTTGAGAAACCGGTCCATCCACTTCAACCGTAACCAAATTAGATACGATACCGGTTACTATTCCTTTTGTCGCCATATTATTTTATCTTTTAGTTGTTTTAAAATTTTTGTTTAATTTAGTACTGTTTTTCAGATTATTAACAATATTTCTGAAAATTTCACCTCCTTTTTCTTCATCCAACACTCTCCAACGCTCAATGGTTTGCAATTTGAAAAGGTAGCCCATAATTTTTTCAATGTCAAAGTAATGAAAGAAAGTATTTTCGTCAATCCACTCCCATAAAAAAGTATCAATTCGTTGTTCTTTATCCAACAGATCGGGTATTTCATCAATTTCACGAATATATTCATAATAATCAATCAATTCCATGATTTCATGGGCAGGGTTGTGTACAGTGCGCAACAGTTTTGCCACTTCGTTGTCGCCCACAATCAAATAATCGTATGCAATGCCCTCACGGCGAGCAGATAACGCGGTAAGCACGTTGCGAATATTCAAGTTCAATTCACACCAATCCTTTAAAAAGCGATTACCGGTTTCATTCAGCAAATAATTATAATAAAGTGTAGCTATATGGTCTTCCCAAAAAATTTGGGGTGTTTCTTCATGCGTTAAATAATCGTGAATAAAAACTTGTAAATATTTGGGGTACTTTCTTTTCCATTTGCGCTCTTCATCTTTTACGGTAGCTACTAAATCTATGATCACTTCTTGAGCATAATTTCCCAAATCGTTAAAAACCATATCTTCTTCCCCGTGCTTTAAACAGGATAAAAGATTGTCGTTGTCATATTTAAGAAACAGCTTGTTAATCACTCTTTTATCTTTCCATGAAAGCAATGTTTTCAGTTCCTCCTTAAATTCACGGGTGGTGTAAACTTTTTTATGCTCGTCTAAAATCAGATCGGGCAGTCCTGATATAAATGCGTAGTAATTCATAATACTTTAAAACAATAGGCCAATAAGTTGGGGACGTAGAAACTCTTTAAAGTATTCAACAAATTCTTCTTCGCCAAAATTGATTTTATAAGTACCGTCGGCAGGCGCGATGGTAAAAGCATATTTTTTGCCGTTTATCTGCTCTATTTTCAGCCCTTTGTCTAAAAATTCTTTGGCATGAGCTTCAAAATAAGTTTTCAATGCTGTAGCATCTTCCGTGCCGATGGTGAGTTGTTCATTTTTAGGCCATTCGGAAACTAATTTCACGATAATCTTTTGCATAAAATCCGGTTGTTCGAATGCCGCTTTCACACTTGATCCGGCTAACTTATCCGTTAACAGATTGGTCACTTCCGATTTCAGCGCCTCAACTGCCTGAGCTGCATAAAGTTTG
Source organism: Lentimicrobiaceae bacterium (assembly GCA_009787485.1). Lineage (GTDB taxonomy): Bacteria > Bacteroidota > Bacteroidia > Bacteroidales > WCHB1-69 > WRNX01. The sequence goes on from WQWP01000005.1 coordinate 22,771, forward strand.
AGTTCTGCTTCCGTATTTTTTTTCAAATCATCGGCTTGTTTATGCGCTTTGCTGATAATTTCCTTTGCTTCATCCTGCGCACCATCCACCATCGTTTTTCTACGGTTTTGTGCTTCTTCGATTAATCTTTGCGCTTCTTTTTCACCTTTTTCAACACCTTCCAAGTAAAGTTTTTCGGTGAGTTCCTGAATTTTAGTTTCCATTATTATCTTTTTATAATTTTATTTGAAAAACGCGCAAAAATAAAAATTATTTTGGTAAATAAAAGATGAGGTTTAATGATGGGCACTTGAAAGTGTTTTGAAAAAAATATAGATATTTGCCGCGAAAATTTAAAAAATCACTGTTATGAACAAAAATCAAATTTTAATGACGATGCTTGCAGCCATCTTTATTGCTGCTATCACCATTTTTACAGGATGTAACAAGTATAAAGCAGATGTAACCGGTGTTACGGTGTGCCCTGTTGCTGTAATGGTAACTGTTGGCGATAATACTACTCTTACCGAAATTATTGCCTATTTTCCGGAAACAGAACAGGCAGATTTGTCTGTTACCTGGGTATCTGACAAATCAAGTGTCGCCTCTGTAGATGGAACCGGTAAAGTAACCACTCATGCAGTCGGAGAAGCTATCATTACCTGCAAAACAACAGATGGCGGATATGCTGCTTCAGCAAAGGTGATTGTGAATCCAAAGGAAGCTGATGATGTTTTTGCAACGTTGGTTCCAAGTTTTTACTTTGGAAATACAAAGATAAATGGAGCAACCGTTGATCTTGACAAGTTGGTTACAGTAAAGTATTATTTAGGAAGTAAAATTATATATTCAATAAATGAAAAATTTACAATACCTCGAACAGGAGGTTACATGGAACTTTGGTTGAAAGCTGACGTTGTTGCCGATATAACAAAAATTGAAGAATATACATACCATGCTGTGTGTGAAGCCAATCTGAATATTGATGGTGCGCAACAACCTGCAATTCTTCACTTGGATGGAACTTTTACTCCCGACGTACTCGATTTGATTATCAACATTAAAGGTCTTCCCAATATGGATGAGGTTACGCTTAATTTTAAAGGAACAGGAAAATACATGATTGATTGTCCAGTGCGCTTGTAATTTAATTGAACCCCAATTTTCCACCAATCTTAAACCATTATGCCCATAGTAGTTTCCAATGTTTCAAAAGTTTACGGAACGCAATACGCTTTAAACAACGTCAGTTTTGAAGTGAAAAAAGGAGAAATAGTAGGTTTTCTTGGTCCCAACGGCGCCGGAAAATCAACCATGATGAAAATAATCACTTGCTTTATTCCGCCCACAGAAGGAGATGTTTCCGTGTGTGGCTTCGATATTTGGAATGATTCGATCGAGGTGCGCAAACGGATCGGCTATCTTTCGGAAAGCAACCCGCTGTATTATGATATGTATGTGCATGAATTTTTGGAATTTATCGCAGGCATCTATCATGTAAAAAACGCCAAACAACGTATTGAAGAAGTGATTGTTATGACGCGCTTGGAGATTGAGCAGCACAAAAAAATCGGCGCTCTGTCTCGCGGCTACAAACAACGCGTGGGATTAGCCCAGGCGCTCATTCACGACCCCGAAGTATTGATTTTAGATGAGCCGACCACCGGCTTGGATCCCAACCAGTTGGTTGAATTTAGAGAATTGATTCGCCAATGCGGAAAACAGAAAACCGTATTGCTTTCTACGCACATCATGCAGGAAGTGGAAGCGATGTGCAATCGCGTCATCATCATTAACAAAGGAGATATTGTAGCCGATAATTCCATGCAGGAGCTTAAAGAAAAAGTGACCTCATTTAAGGAAACTAAACAAGATCACGAACTCTCGATGGAGGAAGTGTTTCATTATCTTACAAAAGGGTAATTTAACTCTCGCAAAGGCGCAAAGACGCAAAGGAATAAAGTTTTCTTTGCGTCTTTGCGCCTTTGCGAGAAAAACCTAAAGCGCAAACTCCCTCCCCGCACGCAAACAAGCCAAATTTACATTCACTACTTCTTCCCCTTTACGGGCAAAAATCTCAGCCACAGCATTTTCAATATCCTCAAAAGGAATCGCAATATGCGGAGAAGCGGCTCCCAAAATAACCATGTTGGCAGAACGGGCTGAGCCTAAATCTTTCGCAATTTTATCGGCGTTAATTACCACTTTTTTAGGTAGTTTATCCAATTCGGAGAAGATTTTTTCTTCTTCAGGGTAATTGAGCGTATTTTTAAACGGTTGGTCGTTGGTAATGAGCCATCCTGCTTTGGAAAGCCATGGCAAATAGCGCAACGCCTCCATCGGCTCTACCGAAATAATTAAATCGGCTTGCCCTTTGGGAATTAAATCCGATGCGATTTCGCGGTCTGCCAAGCGAAAATGCGATTGCACGTCTCCGCCGCGCTGGCTCATGCCGTGCACTTCAGCCTGTTTGAGTGTTAATCCTTTTTTTACAGCGGCATAACCGATAATGGAAGCAATGGAAAGAATGCCTTGACCGCCTACGCCTGCTAAAATAATGTCTATTTTCATAAGATATGGTTTGATTATTAATGACTTTCTGATTTTCAGGATAAGGATGCGAAAATAGAAAAAAAAGCGAAATTTTATTTTGTATTTTTGCGGGGTGATAATAATAATTGATATAAACAGTGCCAACCACATTCTACAAAAAACTTTCCGAAACATTTACCTTCCTTTTCTTCATCTGGTTAATGTTCTTCTGCACCTTTACCTTAGGAAGATACCCACAAGAAGGAATCTTATGGCTCTTAGAACAATTAAATCAATTTTTAGCCACTATTTTGCCGCAGGGCTTGCTGCTCGATTTTATCAGCAATGGCGTGGTAAATGGAGTAGGAAGCGTACTCTCGTTTTTGCCTAACATATTGATACTCTTCTTCTTCATGTATATCTTTGAAGAAAGCGGCTACCTTACGCACGTGGCAGCGCTGTTGGACCATTTAATGCACAAAATCGGTTTGCACGGCAACTCGGTAGTGCCTTTGTTAATGGGCTTCGGCTGCAATGTGCCGGCAATACTGGCTACCAAAACCATCCCTGAATTTAAACGCCGTGTTTTAACGATGCTGCTCATTCCTTTTATGTCGTGCAGCGCGCGGTTGCCTATTTTAGTGCTTTTGGTGGGCACTTTCTTCCCGCAACACCCCATTCTCGTTATTTTCGGATTATATGCGCTCTCTATCGTTATGGCAATTCTTACGGCAATTTTATTAGACAAAGTTTTCTTTAAAACGCCCATAGATTTAACGCCGGTAGAAGTATTACCATTACAAAAACCGAAAATAAAGAATGTGCTCCGTCTCACTTGGGATGCCGGCTATGAATATTTAAAAAAGATAGGCACCGTAGTGCTTATTGCTATGATGGCGATTTGGTTTTTAAGTAATTTTCCACAGAATGATAGCTCAGTGTATAGTTCGGCGCACCGTTTGGCGGCGGTTCAACCGCCGTCGCCCTATAGTTCGACTGAGGCTGAGCCTCAGCCGAACGGAGACAACACTTACCTCGCTTGTTTTGGCCGTTTTATAGAGCCTGCCTTACGTCCGTTAGGCTTCGATTGGAAGATGAGTGTTTGTTTAACCACCGGATTGGCAGCCAAAGAGTTTATTGTGGGCACGATGGCTATTTTGTATAGTTCAGGAGAAGATAATCTTGAAAATCCGCACATTGGTACTCAGTTAAGAAACTCAGGCGTTTTTACGATTCCGGTAGTGCTTTCGTTTTTGGTGTTTGCCATGTTGTATATGCCGTGTGTGGCAACTATTTACGCCATAAAAAGAGAAAGCGGCTCGTGGAAATGGGCGTTGTTTTCGGTGGTTTATTCTATTGCGTTGGCTTGGGGGGTGGCGTTTGTGGTTTTTCGGGTGGCGTTACTGTTTTGAATGTGAATGGTAATTTGTAAATAATACAGCTCAAAAAATATAGCTTTTTAGCTCAAAAAAACATAAAAATGAGCCGTATTTTATATATTTTTGAGCCGCAAAAAACAATATGATTATGCTTGATAACAATACAAGGAAACTATTGGAATACATTCGTTTAAATCCACTTGTTTCATCTAAAGAAATTCATGAAAAAGCGCTTTCTGATATTGGATACTCTACTGTTAAAAGATTGATTTCCAATTTAATTAAAGAAGGATTAATAGAGCAGCAAGGCAACGGAAAAGCAAGTCGTTATCAAATATTACCGTCATACACCTTATTTGCTCCGATTGAAATTGACGAATATTTTAGCCGCGAAATTGACGAACGGAAAATCAATGAATCGTTTAATTTTGCATTGATAAATGATATTTTGCCGAGAATAGATATTTTTTCCGACAAAGAATTGGTCATATTAAATCAATTGCAACAAAAGTTTGACCATGCCATTTCGATACTTTCCAAAGCTGAATATTTACAGAATATGGAACGTTTGGCAATTGATTTAAGTTGGAAGTCATCTCAAATTGAAGGAAATACCTACTCGTTATTGGAAACAGAACGTTTGTTAAAAGAACGCGAAACAGCAGACGGAAAAACCAAAGAGGAAGCGGTAATGTTGCTTAATCACAAGATGGCGTTAGATTTTATTTTGCAAGAACCTGATTACTTGAAAACAGTTTCCATTTCAAAAATAGAGAGCATCAATTCTTTGCTAATTAATGAATTGGGAGTAGATAGAAATATTAGAATGCGAAGAGTGAGTATTACAGGTACGAATTACCGTCCACTTGACAATGAATTTCAAATCAGGGAAGCGTTGAATGATCTGTGCGATCTTATAAACACTCGTAAGAATATTTTTGAGAAAGCCTTATTAGCATTGCTTTTACTTTCATATATTCAGGCATTTAGTGATGGAAACAAGCGCACGGCACGGATTGTGAGCAATGCACTATTGGTGGCAAATGGATATTGTCCACTTTCCTTTCGCACAGTCAGTTCGATTGATTACAAAAAAGCGATGCTATTGTTTTATGAACAAAACAACATTTCAGCATTTAAGCGGATTTTTATTGAACAGTATAAATTTGCTGTGGAAACTTATTTCTAAAGAGGAAATAGAAGCACACAGATGACACAGATTAAACGGATATTTTATACCCCATAATACAACGAAACCCCGGGTCCCAACGGCAACCCCAGTAAAATCCAAACTATAAGCAATCCTGCCCACGCAATAGTAAAGGCAATCGTAAAAGGCAGCATCGTGGCGATAAGCGTTCCGAGACCGGCTTTTTTATCGTATTTTTGAAAATAGACAATAATCAACGCGAAGAAACTCATCATGGGTGAAATGACGTTGGTAACGCTGTCGCCCACGCGAAACGCCGCTTGTGCAAGTTCGGGAGAGTATCCTAAAAGCATGAAAATGGGAACAAACACAGGTCCAATAATTGCCCATTTTGCGGAGGCGCTGCCCATGAAAAAATTCATAAACGCAGCAAATAACACGAAGATAATTACCAAAGGTATCAGACCAATATCGGCATTTTGCAGGGCGCTCGCTCCGTTTATGGCAAGCAGTAATCCCAAGTTGCTCCAACGAAACCATGCCACAAATTGTGCGGCAAAAAATACCAAAACCAAGAAAGAAACCAGCGTTTTAAAACTGTCGTTCATTCCGGTAATCACATCTCCGCCTTTTTTAAACTTGCCAACCGTAAAGCCATACACCGCTCCGGCAGAAGCGGTCATTAAAAACAGTACAGAGATAAATCCTTTTAAAACAGGAGATTGTAGGATGCTTCCGTCGTTGGCGCGCAAAATACCGTTTTCGGGAATCAGGCATATTGCAAACAGTGCAAACCAGCCCAAGAAAACCCATCCGGCTCTTCTCAATCCTTTTCTTTCTAAAGCAGTAGGTTGCACGATGACTTCCCGTTCCACATCGCCGGTATATGCTCCCAAGCGAGGCTCTGTCCATTTCACGGTGATTATCGTGCCTAATATGGCAATAACAAAGGTAGAAACTGCCATGAAGTAGTAGTTCGCCGTAGGTAGCACTTGATAATCGGGGTCGAGAATATGCGCCGCTTCGGTGGAAAGACCCGCCAACAGTGGGTCAATAGTCCCGATAAGTATGTTTGCGCTGAAACCACCGCTCACGCCGGCAAATGCGGCTGCCATTCCCGCAAGGGGGTTTCGGCCCAACGAGTGGAAAATAACGCCTGCCAGCGGAATAATCAATATATATCCCAAATCGGATGCCACGTTCGAAAGAATTCCTATGAAAATTACCATAAACGTGATAGATTTTGGCGGCGCTTTTACCAGCATGGCGTTAATGGCTGCCCTTATCAGCCCGCTGCTTTCCGCTACGCCAATGCCCAACAGCGCCACCATGACAATGCCGAGCGGCGCAAAACCCGTGTAATTGCTTACCATGTCGAGAAGGATGCGGTGCAGTCCATTACGCGACATCAAGTTAACCACATGAATTTGCTCGCCGGTAGCAGGATGCACGCCATGCCACCCTAAAAGCGAGCCGATTGCCGACAATACCAACACTGTGAGTGCAAATAATCCGAATAATAAGGCTGGGTGAGGTAAGGCATTTCCGCCTTTTTCTACGTAATAAAAGAAGCCCTTCTTGGGTTTCGCGGGAGGTTTTTCCATAGAATTATATGATAATTTTTTTTACGATAGTTCAACTTTTATGTGTTTACAACGCGAATGGAGGCTTCTTATTTCACGGTTATTGAATTTGAAAATAATGATTAAAAAAATGTGTAAAAACAATTTGTTTTTGATTTAAAAAAAGTGTATTTTTGCAGCCGTATTGGTTTGAAAAATGTGATATGTACAGAAAAATAATACAACAACTTATTGATTGGAAGGATGATAAATATAGAAAACCGCTTGTTTTGGAGGGGGCAAGACAGACCGGCAAAACCTATATTCTGCAACAATTTGGAAAAGAGTATTATACAAATGTAGCATATATCAATATGGAAAATGCCTCAGACGAACTGAAACAGATTTTCGACGGCTCCATTTCTCCAAAACGAATTGTGCAGCAATTGGAAATAATGTTTGGCTTTGTCATTCATCCTGCCGAAACACTGCTCATTTTCGATGAGGTTCAGGAAATTCCGCGTGCGCTTACTTCGCTCAAATATTTTTACGAAGACGCACCCGAATATAATCTTGCCGCTTCCGGTAGTTTGCTCGGTATTTTTTTGCACCCCGGTACTTCCTTTCCTGTTGGAAAAGTAGATTTTTTGAAAATGCAACCGATGGATTTTGAGGAGTTTCTCATTGCAAACGAGGAACAAAGATTGGTTGATTTTGCCCGTGAAAACACCGATGATTTGGCATTTCTGACGGAAAAACTATATGATTATTTCAAATTCTATCTTGTAACAGGCGGTATGCCCGAAGTGGTGCAGTCGTGGATAATTGAAAAAAATATTGAGAAAATTGAGAAAATACAAGACACAATATTGCAAACCTACATTCGCGATTTTTCAAAACACGCTAAAGAGGCGGAAACCATACGAATTAAACAGGTTTTCGACTCTTTGCCCAATCAATTTGCCAAACAGAATGATAAATTTATCTATGGTGTTGTTCGGGAAGCTGCAAGAGCAAGAGAATACGAACTGGCTATCGAATGGTTGCTAACCGCCGGAATTGTGCGCCGCGTAAATCTTGTGAAATGCGGAGATAAACTGCCGTTGCGGGCTTACAGCGAGCGAAATTCGTTTAAATTATACTTTATTGATGTCGGGTTGTTTCGCCGGTTTGCCAAAATTCCGACGGCTGTTGTACTTGACAAAACGGCTATTTTTGACGACTTTAACGGTTTACTTGTTGAACAATATGTTTTGCAGGAACTTAACCGCTATGAACTTTTTTATTGGACAAGCGGAGCGCAGGCAGAAGTTGATTTCGTTACACAATTAGACAATAAAATTGTTCCGATTGAAGTAAAAAGCGGCTCAAATGTGAAAGCACAAAGTTTAAAGGTGTATCGCCAAAATTATAATCCCGAATTAAGTATAAGATTCTCGCTGTTACCGCTTAAAGAAAATAACGGGTTGCTTAACATTCCGTTGTATTACAGTTTCCTTTTTCCAATAAAAAAATAAAAATCAATCTCTTATGAAAAAACAAGACCTATTCATTTCCCTCGGCGTTATCATATTCTTCGCCCCTTTCTTCATTTTTAAAGACCTCTATCATGGCTATGAAAAAGTAAATCAACAACTTCCATTAATCATGGCGTTTTTAAAGTTTGCTGTTTTAGCCACTTTCGGCGAAGTATTGGGTTTGCGCATTCGCACCGGAAAATACAATATGCCCCATTTCGGCTTGCTGCCCCGCGCCGTACTTTGGGGATTTTTTGGAATGTGGATTGCCATCGCCATGGGCGTTTTTAGAAGCGGTGTGCCGGCATATTTAGATAAGTTTCAAACATTTTCAGGAATTGCAGAAGCTATGGGCGGCGATTTCTCCGCACTGAAACTCTGGGGCGCCTTCTGTATCAGCATCATGATGAACACCACCTTTGCACCGGTTTTCATGACGTTGCACAAAATTACAGATACGCACATTATGCAAACCGGTGGCACATTAACAGGATTTTTCAGCAAAAAAATCCCTTTTCAGCAAATTATTACTGAAATAAATTGGAAAGTGCAATGGGGCTTTGTGTTTAAAAAAACGCTTCCGTTGTTTTGGGTGCCGGCGCATACTTTCACTTTTATGCTACCGCCGAATGCGCAAGTGTTGTTTGCTGCCTTCCTTGGCGTTTGCTTGGGGGTAATTTTATCTGTGGCGGCACGGAAGTAATTAAGAATTAGGAATCAGTAGTGTCGCGTTTAATCTAATTGAATAACAATAACATACAATCACGTTCTTTGACATTTTGGTAGCCAGATTTATTAAGCAGTTGATTTATAGGCGTTTTATC
>WQWP01000006.1 GCA_009787485.1 Lentimicrobiaceae bacterium
CCGTTATCCTGAGGTGAATCTGTTCAAATTTGCATTTCTGCCTTTTCTTGTTTTTTTGCCTTGGACTGTTTTTGCACAACAGCAAAAGTCGGGCTCGTGGACGATTGATTCTTCAACCTATCGTGTGGATTCACTCTCCGTTCAGCCCAATTCTTTTCAATTAACCGGAATTGAGCCGGATGATTATAGCTTCGACTGGATCACTTCTACCCTGCGCATTTTGAATGAAAATGTGTATGGAAAAACCGTTTTTTTTACCTATCAGACATTTTCTATCAATTTTTCGCAAAAACATCAAAGAAAATCAACCGATTTGATTTTTCAGAAGGGAAATGTGTATCGCCCGCCTACCGCCTCACTGCCTGCAAACGCCTGGTGGGCAAGCGAAGACGGCAATCCTTTGTATGCTACAGGCTCTATTGCGCGGGGCGTAACTATTGGAACAAATCAGGATTTTGTGTTAAATTCTGCTATGAATCTGCAACTTTCCGGCTATTTGGCAACAAATTTGGAAATTCAGGCTAATATTACCGATAAAAACGTGCCCATTCAACCGGAAGGAAATACGCGGGTAATTCAAGATTTCGACAAAATATATATCCATTTGAAATATAAAGATCAATGGATGGTAAAAGGAGGAGATATTGACATTACGAAACCAAACGGTTATTTTTTGGTGGCAAACCGAAGGTTGCTGGGTATGGCGGGTATGGCAAATAACTATTTTACAAAAGATTCCGTTTATCGTTTGCAAAACAGTGCAGGCGGCGGGATTTCAAAAGGGAAATATGTGCGCCAAAGATTGGCAGTAGTTAACGGTTTGCAAGGTCCTTACAAATTAACCGGCTTGAATGGGGAGCTCCGCATCATAATTCTCTCCGGAAGCGAACTTGTATATATGGATAATAGATTGCTTACAAGAGGATTAGATGCCGATTATGTGATGGATTACAATACCGGAGAAATTACCTTCACTTCACGGGTGCTGGTTACTTCGGAGAAAGAGTTTAACATTGAATATCAGTATTCTGACTTGGCGTATTCACGATATTCGTTGTTCACTTACAATGAATTTACCAGCGAAAAATCATCAAAATTAAATCTCAGAGTGAATTTCTTCCATGAACAGGATTTGAAGGATCGTTCTATTCAGCCGGAGCTTACCGATAGTATGAAAATGTTTTTGTCGGAATTGGGAAATGAGCCCAATGCCTGGTTTCCGAATGTAACTTCCTCCGACTTTTTTCCTAATGAGATTTTGTACAAAAAAACGGATACTATGCTTGTTAATGGTGAAATTTATACCATTTTTCAACACAGCACCGATCAGTCGCAAAAATTGTACCGTGTGGGATTCAGTTTTGTGGGTTTTAACAAAGGAAATTACGTTTTATTGGCAAGCCAAGCCAATGGGCGTGTTTTCGCGTGGATAGCGCCGGTAAATGGTGTTCCGCAGGGCGATTACGAGCCGGTGGTGTTGCTTACGCCTCCTACCCTGTCTCAAATGGGAACCGTGGGCGCCGATTGGTTCATCACAGAAAATACCGGACTTTCTACAGAATTTGCGTTTACTAACTTCAATAAAAATACATTTTCTACAAAAAACAACTCAGAAAATGCAAGTTTTGGCTATATGTTCAACTTTTTTCACAAAAATCCGATAAAAACGAAGAAAAATACCGAAAAACCATGGTGGTTTTTTACCAAAGCAGGCGGAGAATATCAACATAAAAATTTTCATCCTATTGAAAGTTTCAGGGCGGTAGAGTTTTACAAAGATTATAATTTACAAGGTGATTTTTCTCCGCAACATGCAGAGCTGATGTTAAATGCGCAAGCCGGTTTTATGAATGAAGAAACAGGAGAAACATCGTACAAATTTAATTATTACACTCGCAGCAAAACCTTAGTAGCCATTCGGAATGAGTTACTTTCAACTACTCATAAAAAAGGATTCCATTTTTCTACACAAAACTCCTTTCTATTGACGAGCGATACTTTGCAAAATACACACTATTTCAGAACATTCAATCTGTTTTCAAAAACATTTAGAAAAGTGGAACTTGGTGTTTATGAGCGATTTGAATACAACAATTTTCACAGTGCCATCCATCAGGAATTGTTGCCTAACAGTTTTCGTTTTAATGAATTTTATCTTTATGCAAAGAACAATGATTCTGTTGATTATAAGTATAATGTGCAATTAAAACATCTGCTTACAGACAAACCTTATCAAAATCAATTTGAGCGGGATAATTATGCTTATGAGGCAGAGGCATCGTTTGAAGTTACAAAATTGCGAAACCAGCGTTTTCGGGGAACGGCAACGTTTAGAAATACGCACCAACGCGATTCCGCGCGAAATTTCTTTGCTGAAAACTTCTTCGTCGGAAGTGTGGAATATACCGGACGTTTTTTTAGAAATGCTTTATTTATAAACACTTATTACGACGCCGGAAGCGGTTTAGAGCAAAAGAAAGTATTTACTTTTATTCGAGTTGCCGATGGGCAAGGCACGCACGTTTGGATTGACTACAACGAAAACGGCATTGAAGAATTGAACGAATTTGAGATTGCCACTTTTCAGGATCAAGCCAATTTTATTCGGGTTTGGATTACTTCGCCGGAGTATATCAACACGTATAATAACCAATTTACGCAAGTCATTCAATTGCGACCTGCGAATGTTTGGAGTAATAAAAAAGGGTTTCTCAAATTTTTATCACGTTTCGGCAATGCCGCTACCTTGCGCATCGGGCAAAGAAACTCCTCAAAAAATATAGGCATTGCATTGAATCCTTTTCAGTTTAATTTGGCAGATTCTATGCTCATCAGCAGTCAGGTTGACTTTAATAACAATTTATCATTCAATCAATTATCTCAACATTGGGGTATGGATTATATCTTTCGCTACACGCAAAATAAAAACATGTTATATTTTGGAATGGAAACGAGCCGCTTGAAATGGAATCAGTTTACGCTGCGATTTAAGCCGCATCAGAATATTACTTTTAAAACAGATTATATTTATTCGGACAAAAAGAATTTTTCTGCTTTTTTCTCCTCAAGAGATTTTAATATTATCAGTCACAGTGCAATAGGCTCCATTCGGGTGCAGCATGGCAATAACATTTTTTGGGGAGTAGGTTACACATTTCAGCATAAAGACAACATTTCGGGCGTTGAAAAAATGAAAGAACACGACGCTACCGGCGAATTTAGTTACCGGGTTACCCATCGTGCAAGTATCACAGCGAGAATGCAATACAGTTACATTGATTTTAAGCCCGTTGGCGAATATAGCCACACCCAATCGCCGGTTAGTTTCGAGATGTTAGAAGGTTTGCAAAACGGCAACAATATTTTGTGGAATGTTGGTTTTCAGACTAATATCACGGAATTTCTTCAGTTGGATTTGCGCTACGAAGGGCGCTCTTCGGAAGGGGTAAAGGTGGTGCACACAGGATTATTACAACTAAAAGCATTTTTTTAACCTCCTTCTCATCACCTCATCATCTAATCATCTAATCACCTCATCATCTAATCCCCTCACCTCCCTAACAATCGCATTAAACAACAACTTCCCCATCACTTCATACCCTGCCTTCGTGAAATGCACCCGATCATTCTGGGCTAATTTCGCCAAGCGCCATTTGTCCATAGAGTGTAAACCGCCCATGATTTCAAATTGGTCGAACACTGCACCGCCGGTTGCTTCAGCTAATTCGTACATTACCTTCCTCACTTTCAGTGCGTTTTTGTTTACATGATACTTTTTCCCCACTTTTCTATAACTATCGTTATTGGTAATAAAAATAAAAAAACAGTTGGGATTTACTTTTTTAAATTGTGCTACTAAAGCCAAATAATTTTCCTTAAAAGTGGAAGGTATGAAATCAGGGTCATTCGCATCATTGATTCCCAATCCAAAAATAACCATATCGGGAGATAAAAGTGCAATTTCTTCTTCAAAGTGTACACAACGTAAAAAAGCATCCGTACTTGCGCCATTTACCCCAATAGAATGATAAATAATGCCCGGATTTGCATTCTCTAACAAAATTCCGGTAATGGTAAAAGAAGCGGTGGCCTTATTTGCCAAATAAAACGCAAAGGAATCTGTCACACAGATGTTTTCGTAAATGAATTGTCGTTTTTCGGGAATAATTTGTGTAGGCTGAAAAGTGGCGGAATCAATTAATAATAACGGAATAGTTGCAGAATCTCCGGTTGCATATCCCAACAATGTAATTTTTGTCGTATTAAATTTTGTTAAAGAATCGCGGTGTATAATTTTCACTTCGGAAATGGAATCTAAGGTATAAACGGCAATTCCGGATATGCCAAGCGGTTTGATATGCTCTTGATGTACATTTCTAACCAATCCAAATTTTCCTATTGATCTCGTTCTGTAATCTGTTGGATTATTGCATTTTGGAGCAGCCGCATACGGAAAAATAAGTCCTCTGCCTGCTGAAAAACCGGGATAGGCATTTAGAAATTCCTGACGTACAGTATGCGGAAATGTTCCGGCTTGCACATGCGAGCCGCCAATATGTACAATATTAATATTTCCGCTACTAAGGGTTATTAAGGTATCTAGTTTTGATATAAAATAAGGGAGGAGTGGTTGGTTTTTAGCAACATACAACGTGTCGGCACGGTAATTAATAAAACTGTACTTATCCACGTGCACCGGTTTTGGTTGCGCAAAACAAGCGCTCCATGAGGCACACATTATAAAGAGCAATCTATAAAATGTGTTAAAATGAGCTTTCAATTATTTCAGTTTATTATTTTCGTCAGGAAAAATAATCCAAGGTTTAAAGGTTTTTGCTTCTTCAAAATCCATAGAAGCGTAGGAGATTACTACCACTGCGTCTCCCACATATACTTTTCTTGCGGCAGGACCATTCAGGCAAATCACTCCCGAATTTTTTTCTCCTTTTATGACGTATGTTTCCAGGCGTTCTCCGTTATTCAAATTCAATACATGAACTCTCTCATTTTCAATCAAATTAGCTGCATTCATCAATGCCTCATCAATAGTAATGCTACCCACATAATGCAAGTTGGCTTCTGTAACTGTAACCTGGTGAATTTTAGATTTTAATACGTCGATAAACATTTAAAAGTGGTTAGTGATTAGTGGTTAGTGGTTAGTGGTTAGTGATTAGTGATTAGTGGTTAGTGATTAGTGGTTAATTATTCATTGTTCATTGTTCATTATTCATTATTCATTATTTGAATCTGATCATATCAATAAGTCGCACATCTCCAATAATATATGCTACAAGAGCCACTACATTTTTGGCATCATCCAATGAATCCACCGGTTGTAAAGTAGCTTCATCTACAATAACGAAATAATCTAACGTAATGGGTTCCAATTTTTTAATTTCGGCAAGCACATGTTCGCTGATTTTTTTCGCATGTGGCACCCCTAATTCTTTAGCTTTATTAATGATGGTATGCACTTTCGATGCAATATTTCGTTTCGCGAAAGAGAGCTGTTGGCATCGGGAACTCATTGCCAATCCGTTAGATTCCCGAACTACAGGGCATGCCACAATGGTAATATCATCTTTGGTTTGTTTCACCAATTCACGAATAATGGCTAATTGTTGAAAGTCTTTCTCTCCAAAATAGGCTCTATCAGGTTGTATATAATCGAACAACCGTTTCACAATCGTGGCTACTCCATTAAAGTGTCCCGGACGGGATGCTCCCTCCAAAATCTTGTCTAATTCTCCAAAATCATACTTTTCTTCCGGCGTTGTTGGGTAGATTTCACTTTCTGAAGGCGCAAAAACAATGTCGGTAAAACCTTCTATCAGCAACAAATCTTTTTCCAAATCGCGCGGATATTTTTCCAAATCATTCGGATTATTAAATTGTAACGGGTTTACAAAAATAGAAAGCACAACCACTTGGTTTTCGCTTTTTGCTTTCTTAATCAATGAGATATGGCCATCGTGCAACGCACCCATCGTGGGAACTAATCCAATAGTTTTTCCATTACTTTTAATCCTGAACAGGACTTCTTTAAGTTTCTCAACGGTTTCAATTAATATCATAAAATACAATTATATCAAAAAGTCTGCAAAATAACAGGTTTTTTTTCATTTTTATGCAGAACAAGACGTTTTTTTGGTTAAATCTTATTTTTCAAGGGTTTTCCTTTTAATCGTTAAAATATTATTCAAAATTCTCTCTACCTCCGACGCATAGACTTTCGGATTTTCCGCAGCAAATGTTTTATAAATTTCTAAAGCTTCCTGATACACCTCCAATGCTTTAGGGTACTCATTGTTTTTTTGATACAATTCAGCCATATCGTTTAAGGTCTCTGCCACACTGGGCAAATACGCTTTTGGATTTTCGGCGACAAGGTTTTTGCGTATTTTCAAAGCTTCCGCATATTTTTCCAATGCCGACTGATATTCAGTCATTTCCACCTGTAAATTAGCTAAATTGTTTAACGTCCATCCTACAATTGTTAAATAGGCTTTCGGATTGTCCTCCGCCAGTTTTCTATTTATTTCCAATGCCTCATTAAACTCTGCCAATGCTTTGGAATATTCTTTAGCTTCCTGATGTAAAATGGCTAAATTTTCTAAAGTCAAAGCCACTTTCTCCAAATAGAGTTTTGGATTTTCCTTCGCCAACTTTCTTCGTATTGCCAATGCTTCTTCATATTCTTCGAATGCCTTCGCATATTCTTCGATGTCCGTGTGTAAATTTGCCAAATTGTTCAAAGTTTGTGCTACATCGGCTAAATAGGTTTGGGGGTTTTCTTCCGCCAGTTTTCTTCGTATTTCCAATGCTTCTTCAAATTTTTTTAATGCCTTCGGATACTCTTTGAAATACCAGTGTAAAACTGCTAAGTTGTTCAATGTCTGCGCTAAATCATCTAAATAATTTTTCGGATTTTCCGCAGCAAGTGCGTTACATATCGCTAAAGCCTCTTCATATTCTGCCAATGCCTGCTGATGTTCATTGATCATTCTATGTAGGATCGCCAAATTATTCAAAACCCTTACCATATCGGCTAAATAGGTGTTAGGATTTTCTTTTTCCAACATTCGGTATTTATCCAAACATTGCAAATAATAGCCTTCTGCTTTGGCATACTCCCGTATGGAAAACAAATATTTGGCAAATTCATACAAGTTGTCAATATTTAGCGTATCTGCATAAATCGCTTTTTCATAAAACAACATGGTTTTTTCGTAATCGTTTTTCATATTGTAAGTTCGCGCCAACAACAACCATTCTTTGATCAACCCACTCAAACTGTTTTCCGAATACTCTTTTTTTGCTCTTGCCGATTCCGTCAACAGGGCGGCCATTTCTTTTTCTTTTTTTGCTTCTTCCTGCAATTGCAATATTTTTTGGTGTTTCAACTCTAACTCCCAGTCTTGCAGATAATAAGAAACGCTATCTAATTCCCCTCTATAAAAACATTCGTAAGCTCTTACATAATTCCCATCGCGGTCATCCAAGTTTTCAAGTATCATATTTTGAGCATATTCTGTAATACGTTCCAAAATATTGGCTTCATTTCTACTGATCATATCCAAACTGTCTTTTATTTCGCCATACCGGGCACTCAGATAATCATTTTTCGATCTTAATCCGTCTAATTCTTTTTGCAGGCGTTTTTTGTCTGCCTCTATGCGCTCTTCAAATTTTCGCATATTTATCCCGACCATTTCAGCTTGTCGCTGCTCCAATTCTCCTTTTTTACAGATATATACGCCAACAGGAGTGATGCGCCCCAACGTGATGTCCCGCAATTCTTTTTCATTGACCACCACATAATCACGGTATGCACCGCTTAAAGTAACTGCTATTTGCGTTTGGGTGTTGGGTTGCAACCCTATGATGTTCAGTGTGAATTTCCCGTCATCATCGGTAACGTCATTTTTTGCATTCCTGTGTGTAATTTCAGCATTTTTTACATATTGCGTTGTGCCCGTGTAAGTTTTGCTATTTTGCACAGTAACAATTCCTTTTAAGGGAATTTGTTGCGCCATGGCGTATATAATTATTCCCAAAAAAGCAATAAAGAATATTACTCTTTTCATATTATTTCTTATGGATACGATTCTCAATCAGTATCTTGAGTAACTTTATAGGTTCCTGCAGGGATACCTCGAAATTCAAAATACCCGTTTTCGTTGGTAGTGGTTTGCGCGACTGTTACCCACACACCGCCTTGATGTGTTTTTAATAATACTCCCTCATCCGGTCTGCGACGACTAACACCTTTTTCCAATGTGGTTGGGGATCCGGAGATTTCTTCTCTCAAGTATCCACAAATAAAAGAAGTTCCTGTTTCAACTTCTTTGAACTTTTCTGAAGATTCAATTGTTATCATAAAAATGTAATTTTATTAAAAACGTTGCGAAATAAAAGGTTTTTTTTCATTTTTATGTGAAATGAGGCATTTTTTTTGAGAAATTGTCGACTCTTAGCATTTTCGCGCTTTCGCCCCTTCGTGCTTTCGCCCTTTATTTCCGCTCCAAAACAGTCCTAAACCGATTCTCCCCCGCCATAGGTATCGTTTGTCGTTTGCTCCGGTAGCCCTCTTTGCGGATCTCTATTTCCTGGTCCATACGTTGTCTTTCCACCGGAATCTCAATCATAAAATCGCCTTTTTCATCGGTGGCAGCCGTGATACCGACAACCGTAATGGAAACCTTTGGCAAGCCTTCGCCGGTAATATTGTCATAAACAGTTCCTTGCAACTTTTCCAAACCACGCAGTAACACTTGTACGCTTGTGGTGCTGTTTTTTTGAATTTTGATAATACTGTCTGATAAATAATAAGGTTCGCCCTCCGTATCGGCAATGTGAGCAGAAACCGTTTTTTTATTGTACTCTGGTAGAATGTTTTTAAAAATCGCCTCGCCTTGCTTGTTAATTTCTGCTTTTTCGATTTTGTTGTTTAACATTAACACAACAGCGCCTTTTCCGGCTAATGGGTTGTGTTGCCTGCTTTCCCAGCCGTAAACCTGAACAGTGGTGGAAAACGGCTGATTGATTAGATTGTATGCAATAAACAAACCCGCGATCAATAAACCACCTGATAGAGAAAACACAAGAATATGGGTCATCTTGTTTTGCCGTTTTATTTTTTCGATGTTAGTTTTCAGTTGGGCAACGGTGGTATTCGTTTCGGTAGTAATTTGTATAATTTTGTTTGTATTCGCTTCTATAGATTGCAGACTTTGATTGATGCCGTCTTTGATTTTTACTTCCACCAATTTTTTGTCATTCAGTATGTTTACTAATTGGCAAATTTCGTTCATCTGCGCTTCGGAAAAACCTGATTTTTCAAATTTCAAATCGGAAAGATCTTCTTTAATGCTTTGTTGCGTACCAGCAATTTGCTTGATGTCGTATCGGACCTCTTCTATCAACATCCGTTGGAAGGCAACCCAGGCATTATGATTAAGAGGGTCTTTCAATCCTTCTCCGAAGCAAAGTTGAATTTGCCCAGGTAAATTTTGCGCTAAAAATGATTTAAATGGCTCTGTAATTCCAAAGTCGGCACATTGCGTTTCAATGAAACGATAAATGATTTCCTCTCCGTCTTTTTCATAAAGAAAATGCTTAATCTCGGCTTCCTCCAATTCTATTTTACTATCATCCAAAAGCATATCAGGCAAATGCTTTTGCAGTTTTTTAATGAGTTGTTTGGCTGTTTTCTTCTCCGCATCCGTATGAGTTGTTTCAGCAAACAATATATCCACATTTTGCAAAGCCTCATTTATCGATTTTACAAATAGCTTCTTAATATGATGATTCAGGTTGTCGGGATGCACATTTTTGAGCCACCCTCTCAATTTTTCAGGAGTGAATTTAGAAATAAAATTCGCGGCAAGATTTGCACCGATGTTACCCCCTGTATTAGCAATACCTCCAAATATGCTGGTTGCTGCAGGATTAATTATTCCACCGGAAACAACGGCCAATGCGGTAGTGGCAAGTATGCCGATTAAGGATGGGATCTCTTTTTGGATGTTTTTCATGGTTTTAAAATTTTTAAAATTTCGTATTGCAAAAGAATATAAAATTTTTCTAATTACACACAGATGGAAAAAATATGAGGACTTAATGATTTTGCCATAAACACTGTGAAACTTATTCTTTATTGGCATGATTTTTGTTGCTTAAAGCGCATTATGCAAAACAATTTTAATGTGTAATCCTTTAAATTTTAAATCCTTAAATTTTTAAATTAATTATGAAATCCGGAAAAATTAACGTAAAAACCGAAAACATTTTCCCCATTATTAAGAAATTTTTATACTCCGACCATGATATTTTTCTTCGGGAGTTGATCTCCAATGCGGTAGATGCTACGCAGAAGTTAAACACTTTGGTAAAATCGGGAATAGCGCAAACAGAATTGGGCGACACTACTATTGAAGTAGTTGTAAATAAAGCCGATAAAACACTTCGCGTGATAGATAAAGGGATTGGCATGACCGAAGAGGAGGTGCTCAAATATATCAACCAAATTGCTTTTTCAAGTGCTGAGGAGTTTCTTGAGAAATATAAAGGAACCGATTCTGCCAATCTTATCGGGCATTTTGGATTGGGCTTCTACTCGGCATTTATGGTGGCTAAAGAGGTGGAAATCATTACCAAATCTTATTTGGAAGATGCGCCTGCCGTGCGATGGACGTGCGATGGCTCGCCGCAGTATAAAATGGAAAAAAACGATAAAACTGAGTGCGGAACAGAAATCATTCTGCATATTTCCGAAGAAGATGAGCAGTTTTTGGATGAGCACAAAATTGTAAGTTTGCTGCATAAATATTGCCGCTTTTTGCCGGTGCCTATTCGTTGCGGAAACGAAAAATATTGGGACAAGCCCGAAGGCGAAGAGAAATCGGTGGAATTGGAGCGACCGCGTATCATCAACAATACCAATCCGTTGTGGAAACAGGCGCCGAGCGGTTTAACGCAAGAGGATTATCTGAAATTCTATCGCGAATTGTATCCGATGAGCTTTGAAGAGCCGCTGTTTCAAATTCATTTGAATGTGGATTATCCGTTTAACCTTACCGGAGTGCTCTATTTCCCGAAGGTGAAAAATCAAATGGAGCTTCAAAAAAATAAGGTGCAATTGTATTGTAATCAAGTGTTTATTACCGACCAGCTGGAAGGCATTATTCCCGAATTTATGCAACTGTTGCACGGGGTAATTGATTCGCCGGATATTCCGTTGAATGTGTCGCGCTCTTATTTACAATCGGATGCGGCAGTGAAAAAAATCTCTGCGCACATTACTAAAAAAGTAGCCGATAAATTGGAAGAAATGTTCAAAAATAATCGCGAAGATTTTGAACAAAAATGGGACGATATTAAAGTGTTTATTCAATACGGCGCTGTTACCGATGAGAAGTTTTACGACCGTGTTAAATCGTTTTATCTGTTAAAAAACATGGACAATAAATATTTTACCTTTGATGAATATCAAACGCATATCGAAGTGTTACAAAGAGATAAAGAGGGCAACCTCATCTATTTGTATGCTGCCGACCCGGAAACGCAACATGTGTATATCAATGCGGCAAAAGAGCGCGGCTATGACGTGTTGTGGTTTGACGGATTTTTAGACACGCACTTTATCAATATGTTGGAGCAAAAATTGGAGAAAGCGCGTTTTACCCGCGTGGATGCCGATATTATTGATAAGTTGATTGAAAAAGATGACGTGCAGGTTTCAAAATTATCGGAAGAAGAAACTAAGAAACTGAAAGAAATATTCGATAATTCTATTGAAAAAGAGAAGTTTACAGTAAAAATTGAGCCTTTGAGCGAAACCGATTTGCCGATTATGCTGACGCGGAATGAGTTTATGCGCCGCTATCAGGATATGGAGAAATTATCGGGGCAAAAGAGTTTCTATTCCGCTTTCGATCATTATACTTTGGTGGTAAACGGCAATCATGAATTGGCTAATAAACTGTTGCATGAGGGTGATACGGAAAAACAGGCCACATTAACTAAGCAGTTGGTTGATTTGGCGTTGCTTTCGCAGAATTTATTGACTGGGGAGAAGCTGGGGGAGTTTGTGAAGCGGAGTGTGGGGTTGTTGTAGAATAATTGAATGGGCTTAGATGCTTTTCCTTAATAATTTGGGCTAAAGCCCATTGAAATTTCAATCTCTTTTATCCGTCGGCTGAAGCCGACGGCAATGAGGCTGAAGCCGACGGCAATGAGGCTGAAGCCGACGGCAATACTATTATTGTATTGTCGTTAATTTTGCATTGTTGCTGTATCATTGCCGTCAGCTTTAGCTGACGGACTAAATAGAAATAAAACAAAATGGCTTTAGCCAAAAAATCTTCCTTATGTCACAAAACCACCCCTAAATCCGACTTATAGCCAAATAGCATCTTTTTGAATAACATCGAAACCACTTACAAAGAAAACTACCCCACCCTGTTCCGTCTCGCAATGAAAATGGTACATGAGGAAACCATTGTGGATGACATCGTTCAGGAAGTTTTTGTGTATTATTTTGAAAAAACGACAAACGGACATAAGGTCAATCATCCGCCAAGCTGGTTGGCAAGGGCTACCATGAATAAATGTGTGGATTACCTAAGGCATAGAGAAAAATTTACCCAATTAAATACAGTTAGCGAACTAACGATTGAAGAAAAACCTTTTGAAATAAACCAAACCGACGTTCTTCTAAAACAAGCTATTTCAAAACTTAAACCGTTGGAAATGAAAATAGTGATACTCTATAGCGAAGAATATTCCTATAAAGAGATTGCACAAATTACAAAAATGAATTTTTCTTCAGTAGGCAAAACTTTGTCGCGAACATTGCAAAAATTAAAAGAAATCTTAAAAAAAATGAATTATGAGATGTATTAACGATGAAATGATTCAAAGATATATTGACGGTGAAATAAATGCGCAGGAAGCCGAAAATATAGCAAAACATGCAGAAAAATGTGCTTTTTGTGCACAAAAAATTGCGGAACAAAGAACATTTGCAGATTATATCAAAAAAGAGATAGAAAATTGGGGCGCCGAGCCGGTTGTTGTTCCGGAGTTTGTTGCACCGGCTGTTCCAAAACGGAGGTTCAACATAAAAACAAAATATTATATTTATACTGCCTCTGTAGCAGCCGCTTGCACCATTTTGTTCGTGCTCTTTCTGCTGCCTCCAAAACCAAATCATGCGGAGGATTTTCAATTTGTATTTTGCTTTGACGGGGATTTTGATTCGAATCGCCCTTACTCGCAACAAGAAATGACCATCAAGATTTTTGATTCCAATGGAAGAATTGTAGAATTTAATTAATTATAAACCAAAATTTTAACACAATGAAAAAGTTATTAGTTCTCCTCAGTTTCATGTTTTTAGCACATGGCTTATTTGCCCAGTCTTTGCTGGATATTTACAAAAAAGGCACGGTAAAGTTAGTGCCCGATACCGAATTTGCCCAAGGTAATAATTGGGATAAAGTTTTTGCAAGTTATTACGATACGCTTTACCACACCCACATCGGAGCGCGTAAGTCTCTGGTTTTGATGCCCAACGGATCGGTGGTGGTAAGCCATGCGTACAAGAATTTTTACTCGCTGTTTGATGCGAATGGAAAGTTTGTGAAAGAGTTCGGCATTAAAGACAAATCGGGGAAGCAATTCAAAAAGATTCAAGCCATTGAAGGGATTATGAACAATAGCTTTTTTACCGGTGCGGATAATATGGGCAAAATGATTGTTTTTGATTTTGATGGAAATTACACGCGAACGCTCACTTTAAATTACAGCGTTGGGAATGTTATACCAATGAAAAACAATAAGATAGCCGTAATAGGCTGGGTAATATGGAAAGACAAAACAAGAGATTTCGTAGCCATTGTGGATTACGAAACCAACGAGCAAAAAATTATTTGGGATCAATTTACCGCTACTTCCGAACCATGCACTTCAAGTACGTTGTTCCACTATTCGTACTGTTTTGAAAAAAGCGGAACAATACATATATCCACTATGCCTTATACTAATTCGGTTGGACTTAGCGCTCCTCCTCAAATTGCTTTTGTGAACGACCGGCTCGTTGTAGCGTTACCGCACACCGGAGAGATATTATTGTTTGATATTGAGGGAAATATGAAATCGAAAGACAAGATAGGATGGGGCAAAAATTTCCTTTCGGTAGAGGATCAAAAGGAGATTCAGAGAAAAGCCATAGAAAGCTATTCAAGTGGGAGAAAAATGTGGATGCCTGAGGGAGCTTTGCAGGAAGAAGCTCAAAAGGCGGTGAAAACTATGGTGGAACAGATGAAAGCAGATTTGAACAAAATAACCGACCCTATTCCTATCCCTGTGTTTTCCAATATCATCAAAGATTCTGACGGCAATTTGCTGTTTTTTGAAATGGCGGAAACCGAAGGCGCCAATAAATTCAACGTTTGGGTGTATCAAAACGGCGGTAAGTTTGTGACTCAAAGCAGCTTTGTGTGTGATGATTTCGATTTGGTCATCAACCCATCGAAAATGGTTTTCCATAAAGGATATATTTATGCTTTGCAAACGCTGAAGAATGCAAAGGGGAATCCGTTGAGGCTGGTGCGATTTAAGGTGGGGAATTAACTTCTGCCTCATTGCCGTCGGCCTCATTGCCGTCAGCCTCATTGCCGTCGGCTTCATTGCCGTCAGCTTCATTGCCGTCAGCTTCAGCTGACGGATTATTAGAAAATTCTCAACAATTGGCTTTAGCCAAAAATTACAGCCAACAGATCAGCAATATTTTGGGCTAAAGCCAATTGAAATTTCAATCTCTTTTCCGTTGGCTGAAGCCAACGGCAATGAGACGACGGCAATGAGCCAACGGCAATGAGCTAACGGCAATATTAGCCAAAATCATTTCTTTATACACGAAAAACCCTCTTTTCTACGTTATCTATATCGTTAAATTTTGTTTAAATGAAAATAACTTTTTTGCGTAAAAATATCGGGCTTCTTCTGGTCATGTTATTGTTTATCACGCATTTATTTGCGCAGAAGCCGTTGGTGTTCGAATCTCCCAAGCATGAGTTTGATAATGCGATGGAATTGTTTCAGAAAGAAAAATATGGCTCCGCACAGCAATATTTTAAATGGGTGTATGAAAATACTACCGATAAACAGCAGGATTTAAAAACCGATTCGTATTTCTACATGGCGTTGTGTGCAGCCAATCTTTTTAATGAAGATGCCATTTTTTTGTTGCACGATTTTATTGATAAGTATCCGGTAAGTGCGCAAGTTCCGCAAGCGTATTTTGCCCTCGGAAAATTCTATTTCAACAAGAAAAATTACAAAAAAGCGATAGAAAGTTTCGATTTGGTGGGCGAAAAGAACATTAATAAGGAAATTCGTGCAGAATATACCTACAAAAAAGGGTATTCTTACTTTGAGCTGAACAAATTTGCAGAGGCGCGTCCGTTTTTAAAAACGGCTACCCAATTGGAAAGCCCGTATCAAAACAGAGCGATCTACTATTTGGCATTTATTGCTTATCAGGAAAAACAGTATCAGGCTGCGCTGGAAGGTTTTTTGAAAGTGAAGAATGATCCTGAGTTTAAGGATGTTGTGCCGTTTTATATCGTTCAAATTTATTTGTTGCAAAAGAAGTATGATGAGGTAGTTGCGAAAGGGTTGCCGCTATTTGAACAAGCCAACGATAAAAACAAAATAGAGTTGGCACGTAGTTTAGCATTAGCCTATTATGAGCTAAAAGATTACGAAAGAGCAGATTTTTACTTTCAATACTATTTTACCAAAACCAAAGATAAAATTGACCGCGCAGATTATTATGCCGCCGGAATGGCAAATTTTAATCTCGGAAATTATAAAAATGTGGTAGATTTTCTGTCAAAAGTTACCTCAGTGCAAGATAATATGGCACAAAATGCATATTTTACTATTGGAGATAGTTATATCAAGATGGAGCAATGGAATTTGGCGTCTCAAGCACTTTATGAAGCGTATAAAATGGATTTCTTGCCGAATATTAAAGAAGAAGCGCTCTTTAATTATGCAAAAATACAATACGAAAAATCCTCATCTACTTTCAATCAGGCGATTAAGGCGTTGGAGCAATATTTGAACGAGTATCCAAATTCTACATACAGCGATGAGGTAGAAGATTATCTTGCAAGGATTTTTATGTCCACCAAAAATTATCAGGGCGCGATAAATTCTTTAGAAAAAATTCAGCAAAAAAGTCCGACGTTGTTAAAATCTTATCAACGTGCTACTTATCTTCGTGGTTTGGAATTGTTAAACAATAAAGATTATAGTGCCGCTTTAACAAATTTTGAGAAATCTTTAAAATATCCGATGGATAAAAAGGTTGAAACATCAACATTGTATTGGAAGGCGGAGGCGCAATTCAGAAACGCGCAATTCGCTGATGCGGTGCAATCGTACAAGTTTTATCAAAAAGATAATGAAGCGAAAAAAGATGAAAATTACGCACTTTCTTTTTATGGATTGGGCTATGCTTCAATGCGAAACCAAAAATATGCAGAAGCGGAAAAAGCTTTTTCTGATTTTCTGGCTACTAAGGGAAACGATAATGAATTGGTTTCCGATGCTTATTTACGATTGGCAGATTGTCAGTTTATGCAGAAAAAGTTGTCGCAAGCGATTGCTAATTACGACAAAGGCGCCAAAATAGAACAGTCCAATGCTGATTATGCATTATATCAAATTTCGCTTTCTCAAGGTTATTTAAAAGATTTGAACAAAAAAGTGGCCACGTTGAATCAATTGCTGAATAAGTATCCGAATACCGGCTACCGCGCTGAAGCCGAGTTTGAACTGGCTTCCGCCTATCATGCACTAAATCAATATAGAAAAGCAATTGAGGCGTATCGGGAGTTTATTAATACGTATCCTAAAAACAGTTTGGTTCGGCAAGCATACAACAAATTGGCGCAGGCGTACTGGAATGTTAATGAGGCTACTAACGCCATCAGCACATTCAAACATGTGTTGGAAAACTATCCGGGCGCTCAGGAAGCGAAAGATGCCTTGGCAAATTTGGAAAACATTTATGCTGAAATGGGAAAACCTGCCGAATTTTATGATTATGCCCAGTCCAAAAACTTAACTTTTGCCGCCTCACGACAAGATTCGGTAAGCTATAAATCTGCCGAAAATAAATATGTAAGAGGCGAGCATGAAGCGGCTTACAAAGGTTTTTCCGATTATTTAAAACAGTTTCCAAAAGGCATGTTTGCGGCAAATGCGCTGTTTTATAAAGCCGAATACGATTATGAAAAAAATCGTTTGGATGAGGCGTTGACAGGATATGAAGCCTTGATTTCAAATTATGTAACTGAAAATGATGAAACTGCATTACGAAAAGCGGGACTCATTCAGTTTAATAAAAACAATTTTCAAAAGGCGTTTCAATATTTTTCAAAATTATTGGAAGTTGCTTCTAACGAGAACAATAGGATTTTGGCAAACAATGGCATCATGCGTGCCGGTTATGAGTTAAAGAAATTTCAGGAAGTAAAAACGAGCGCCGAAGCGATCATCAATGCTTCGCAGGCTCCGCGGGAAGT
This sequence comes from Lentimicrobiaceae bacterium, assembly GCA_009787485.1. Taxonomy (GTDB): domain Bacteria; phylum Bacteroidota; class Bacteroidia; order Bacteroidales; family WCHB1-69; genus WRNX01. The sequence goes on from WQWP01000006.1 coordinate 17,607, forward strand.
GAGGAACGATGCGCTTCTTTATGCCGGTCGCGCTGCCATGGAGCTGGGCGATTTTGCTGCTGCTAAAAAACACTTTACCGTTTTAGCCGAAACACCCATTAACGAAAGCAGCACGGAAGCTGCCTATAATTTAGCGCTTATCGAGTTTAAGCAAAACAATTTACCGGAAGCAGAAAAGGCAATTTTAAAAATTATAGACGGTAATTATTCCGGAGAATATTGGATTGCTTCTACCTTCATTTTATACGGGGATTGGTATGCGGCGCAAGGTAAAGATTTTCAGGCGAAAAACACATATCAAAGTATTATTGATAATTATGATGGGGAGGATTTGCGGGAAGTGGCGAGGGGAAAACTGAGCAAAATAGTGGTTAGTGATTAGTGGTTAGTGGTTAATAATCTGCGAAAATCTTAATAATCCGCGTCATCTGCGTGCAAAAAAAATGAACATCCAAAATTACCTCCCAATTCAAGAAACCCCCGAAGATTGCGCCCGTTTCGCCCAAAACATCCGCATCCACATCAAAAACTACATTCAGGAAAATAATTTACAATCCTTAGTTTTAGGTATTTCCGGCGGCATTGACAGCGCCCTGTGCGCCGCCCTGCTAAAGCCCGTTTGCGAAGCCTGCAACATTCCTCTCATCGGACGTTCCATCACTATTGAAACCAACCAACCTGATGAAATTGAACGCTCGCTCAAAATAGGCGAAAATTTCTGTCATAATTTCGAATATCTTGATTTAACCTCAACATTTTTAGAAAACAAAAAAAACCTGATTCATTTAGACGACTCCATGCTCTCAAAATTGCGCCAAGGCAACCTGAAAGCCCGCATGCGCATGATGCTTTTGTACGATTTGGCGCAATTGCACCGCGGCATTGTCATCGCTACCGATAACTTCACCGAATACCTTACCGGTTTTTGGACGTTGCACGGCGATGTGGGCGATTATGCTCCTACACTAAATCTTTGGAAAACAGAAGTATTTGCCCTTGCAAGATATTTATTACCTGAATGTAATGAAATGCAGAAACAGGCATTGCAATTGTGCATAGACGCCGTGCCTGTAGATGGGCTGGGCATCAGTTCTTGCGATTGCGAACAGTTGGGCGTTCAAGATTATTTTGAAGCAGATCAATTGTTTGTGCGTTATTTTTCAGGCGACAAAACATTGGAAGTACATCCACTCATCAAGCGTTATCATCAATCGCATTATAAGAGAAAAAATCCTGTGGTTATTACAAGGGTCCAATTAAATTAATAATTATGAAAAAAAACATTTTTACCATCATTACCATCGCAATATTATTGATAATTGCTCATATTAGCTGCGATAAAAACGTTCGCGTTATACATGTATTTTTTACAAAAACTTCATTAACATTAGATGTGGGTACAACTTCAATTTTATCTGCGGTTGTAATTCCAACGGATGCCACCAATAAAACATTAACTTGGGAAAGCAACAACCTTAATGTGGCTACGGTAGATCAAAATGGAAAAGTTACGGCAATAGCTGAAGGATCGGCTACCATCACGGTTAGCACTGTGGATGGTAATTATAAGGCACGGTGTAACATAAAGGTCATTAATTTGCAAGAAATAGAAATGATTTTTGTGGAAGGCGGCACTTTTATGATGGGCTGCACGGGTGAAGAGTGTTTGAGTGAAGAAGTACCTGCTCGCCAGGTAACACTGAGTAGTTATCATATCTCAAAATATCCGGTAACTCAAAAACTTTGGAAAGATGTTATGGGACATAATCCCAGCCATTTTAAAGGAGATAATTTGCCCGTTGAGCAAGTTGGCTGGAATGATACGCAGGATTTTATAAATAAATTGAATCAGCTTACCGGTAAAAACTATAGTTTACCTACAGAAGCCCAATGGGAGTTTGCCGCACGGGGAGGCAATAAAAGTGAAGGGTATGTGTATAGTGGCAGTAATGATGTTAATCTTGTGGCATGGTTTGGAAACAACAGTAATCAACGCACCCAGCCTGTGGGCACAAAAGCGCCTAACGAATTGGGTATTTATGATATGAGCGGTAATGTATATGAATGGGTTAACGATTGGTTTGAAAATTATAAAGATTTATCTCAAATAGACCCGCAAGGGCCTGATTATGGCTCTTCTAAGGTGGCGCGTGGCGGAGGTTATTTTAGTGTTTTTTGGGCTTGTCGTGCAACATTTAGGGTAGCCGGCGCTCCTCATCAAACTCGGGATTATCCCGGGTTTCGGTTAGCTTTGCCTGAATAATTAATCTCGCAAAGGCGCAAAGGCGCAAAGAAAAAAAACTTTGCGCCTTCGCGCCTTTGCGAGAAAAAATCACTCATACCGCAACGCCTCTATCGGACTAATCTTCACCGCCTTGCGCGCCGGAAAATAACCGGCCAGCACCCCTGCAATAACCAATACAACAGTAGCCGCCGCCGCAACCCCCAAATCCACAGTAGGATTCGCAAAAACAGTAAAATCGGCATCGCCGCCCGCGGAGGTCATCGCATAATTGATCAGCTCGGTAATGCCAATGCCGGCAAGCATACCGATGTAGCCAAACAGTGCAGTGATGCACAGCGCCTCGAGCACAATTTGGCGCAAAATAACACGCGGCTTTGCGCCCAGCGCCTTTTGAATGCCGAACTCTTTGGTGCGCTCGCGTACCGTAATCAACATAATATTGCCAACGCCCACGATGCCGGCAATGAGCGTGCCTATGCCGATAATCCAAACAAAAATGGTAATGGCGTTGAAAATTTGCATGGTCTCCAAATATTGCTCTAATATGTTCCAAATATAGATGGCGTTTTTGTCTTCCGGGTCGAAGCCGTGCTTTCTGCTCATGCGTTGGCGTAAACTTTTAGTAAAAGCCTCGTTGGCTTCCTTAGTCTCTAAATTGTTTACCGTAAAAGTAAACCTGCTCAGTTTTCCGGACGGGTTGTAAATTACGCTTAACGTAGAAAACGGAACATAGAGGCTGTTTGTCCAATTAGCGCCTCTTGTTTTATAAATACCTACTATCGTGAAAGCAATTCCGCCATAATTTATTTGCTTTCCCAGCGGGTCTTCTTTATCAAACAGCACCAAAGCATCTTTATCGGCAATGATTGCCACTTTTCTTTGCTCTCTCATGTCAATATCGCTGATAAACCTGCCGGAGGTCATTTCAATATATTCAAACTTTTGATACTGAGGCACTACTGCTCTGAGCGAAGTCTCAAGGCTTCTCTTTTTGTAAGAAATATTTCCCCAAATATTATAAGAAGGCATAATCTCATCCACCTCCTCTAAGCTGCTAAGCAAGTTCAAATCCGTGTCATCAAACAGCACCCTTTGCCACATTTGTTTACCGGCAACAGGTTTGGAGATCCACCCCGCAGACACCGTTACTTTGTTGGTAGATTGCGATCTAAAATTTGAAGTAACCCCGTTTTTCAACCCGTTTCCGGCGCCCAACAAAATCATGAGCATGAAGATGCCCCATGCGATAGAGAAGCCTGTCAAAAAAGTTCTTAACTTATTTCGACGCAAAGTGGTTCCGATTTCTCTAAATAGTTCTAACATTTTTTTGATTAGATGATGAGATGATGAAATGATGAGGGGATGAGATGATGAGATGATTAGATGATGAGGGGATGAGATGATGAGATGATGAGATGATGAGATGATTAGATGATGAGGGGATGAGGGGATGAGATGATTAGATGATGAGGGGGTGAGGGGATTGAGAGGGGGTTATTTTTTGGTTTTGAGGGTGATTATTATTTTGTTTAGTAGGTTGATTATGCTTTTTAGTTTTGATAATATAGATTCTGGAGGAGGCGGGTAAGTATCAACTTGTTGAATGATGTAAATCCAGTACTCTGTTTCTTCGGCTTCTTTTGCAGCAATTTTTAATTTATGAATAAAATCTTGCTGGCTTTCACTATTCTGAGCTTCTTTTATATTAGCCCCAATGGATGTCCCTGATTTTAATAATTGTCGTGCAATAACATATTTTTTCTTCTCTTCTAATAACTCACAATATTTAATAACCTCAACCGCAAACCCAATACTCAACTCCAAAACTTCATTCTTTTTCATAATTATCATCATTTTAATAAAAACCCTCTCATCATCTAATCATCTAATCACCTCATCATCTAATCACCTCATCATCTAATCATCTAATCATCTAATCACCTAATCATCTAATCACCTAATCAATCACCCCATCCCTAATCCTAATAATCCTATGCGTAGCCTCAGCTACAAATTGCTCATGAGTAACAATTACCACCGTCATGCCGGTTTGGTTTACTTCTTTCAGTAGATCAATCACTTCGTATGAGGTTACGCTGTCTAATGCGCCGGTGGGCTCGTCGGCAAGAATCAGTTTGGGTTGCGTGATGAGCGCCCGCGCGATTGCCACACGTTGTTTTTGTCCGCCGCTAAGCTGGTTGGGAAAGTGGTGCGACCATGGCGCCAATCCCACTTTCTCCAAATATTCCATGGCTAAATTATTTCTTTTTTTGCGCGAAATATTTCTGTAAAAAAGCGGTAATGCCACATTTTCCAATGCCGTTTTGTAACTGATGAGATTAAAATTTTGAAAAACAAAGCCGATATATTTGTTTCTAAACTCTGCCGCTTTTGTTTCCGACAAATTTTTTATTAACGTTTTATCCAAATAATAATCCCCTTGGTCGTAATTATCTAAAATCCCTAAAATATTGAGTAACGTTGATTTACCTGATCCTGAGGCGCCCATAATGGAAATCATTTCCCCGTCTTCCACTTTCATGGTAACACCTTTGAGCACATGCAACGGCGCGGCTCCGAAATAAGTTTTGTGGATATTGTTGAGTGTAATCATCTGCAAAAAAATAAAGGACAAAAGTAGATTTATTTGGTTAGGAAAAAATTTGGGGCGCTATTTTTTTCAGTGGCTCAGGGTAAAATCATTAAAAATTTTTATTATTTGGGCGTGCCGGCTTCCCTCACGCGGCGGACTTAAACGTTCCGTGCGAATCTTGTCCAAAACCTGCGCTCGGAGAGCACATACCTATCTAAGCAGCCCGGGAGTGTTGGTGAACACATCCCCAAGAAAGTAACAGGAGTTGCGGCTGCCCCTTTATTTGTAGCATAGTCCCGCAGGGACGTTACTTTATTAACCGTATGCAAGCGCAGCGCAGCTTACGGACAAGGCGATACGGGTATGCTAATAAGCCCCGTACGGGGCGACACTATTGATGCTGAAGTGTCGCCCCATGCGGGGCTATGATGGTATGCACGGTCTTCTGAGCCGTAGGTTACGCTTCGCTTCACCTACGGTTAATAAAGTATTTTCCCTGCGGGAAAAATGTTAAAAAATCAGCAAATAGGATATTGAAAAATATTATAAATGAGTATTTTATACTTTCATACCGATATGTCGGGACGACCGTTCAAATCCCCCTGCGTGAGGGATTGAAGCGGTACCCCGCAGCGCACAGGCTGCCACGAAGGACAAAACGTAGGGGCAGGGTCGTTCTGCCCTACGAAGCAAGTAAAGCGAGGAGTATAGCGGAAAGCCCGACGGCGTGCGTTGGGCGACGGCGGCAGAGCCGCCGCCGAACGTGCGGAGGGAAGCCGGCACGCCCAAATAATAAAAAAGTATTCCTTCCGTTTACTTACTTGCAAAAACTCAAACTATGAAACTCAAAGCATTCATTTTCTCTGTATTGTTTTTATTAACAACATCTTACACTTACGCTGCATATCTTTTAATTCCCATGGATATGGAGCAAAGAAATCACTTAAAAGCGTACGGGGTTGCGTATTTCACTATTGTTCAAGATATTGATGTGAGTTGGTTGCTCAATTACCGCGGGGGAAGTTTTATGTGTGTATATCATGCCCGAATTGAGGATGAATGTGTCATTCGCGGGGTTTCTTATCAGGTAATTGCGGATGTGCAGGCGGCCGGAATTTTGAATGAAATTGCTGCTACTGAAAGCAATATGGATGAAGTGATGCTGACCAAAGTGCCCAAGATTGCCGTGTATTCTCCTAAGAACAAGTTGCCTTGGGATGATGCGGTAACTTTAGCTTTGACCTACGCCGAAGTGCCGTATGATATAATTTATGATGAAGAGGTTATGAATGATGTGCTTCCCAAATATGATTGGTTGCATGTGCACCACGAAGATTTTACCGGACAATACGGGAAGTTTTGGAACAGGTATAGAAATTATGCCTGGTATGTGGAAGATGTTAATCTTCAGAAAGCTACAGCTGCAAAGTTAGGTTTTCAAAAAGTATCGCAATTGAAATTGGCGGTAGCTAAAAAGATTCGCGATTTTGTAATGGGCGGAGGTTACATGTTTGCCATGTGTTCGGCGCCGGATAGTTTCGACATAGCGCTCGCCGCCGATGGCGTGGATATTTGCGATGTGCCTTTCGACGGAGACCCGGTAGAGCCGGGTGCACAACAAAAATTGAACTATGATAACTGCTTTGCTTTCACCGATTTCAATATCATAACAAATCCTCATATCTACGCAAAATCAGATATTGATATAGATCCCGCAATGCGTGTTCAAAACAAAAAGAACGATTTTTTCACATTATTTGAATTTTCGGCGAAATGGGATCCTGTGCCCACCATGCTCACACAAAACCATCAAAATGTGATTGCAGGATTTATGGGACAAACCACTGCTTTCAAAAAAGGCAGGGTTAAACCGCACATCGTCATTCTCGGAGAAGTCAAGATTTTTGACGAAGCCAAATATATCCACGGCACTTACGGAAACGGTACTTTTACCTTTTACGGCGGTCACGATCCTGAAGATTATCAACATTTTGTGGGCGACCCGCCTACGGATTTGAATTTGCATCCCAACTCTCCGGGTTACAGGCTTATTCTTAATAATGTGTTGTTTCCGGCGGCTAAGAAACAGAAACAGAAAACCTAAAATTAATGGTTAAGATTTAAAAATTTAAAATTTAAAATTTAAAATTTAAAATTTAATACTTCGATCTTTAAATCTTTAAATTTTAAATTTTAAATTCCTGCTATACCGCCCTTTCCTAATAAATATCAGCACCGCCGCCATGATACAGATGAGCGCCAACGGCCCTACGGTATTCAACAAAATGTAAAACTTTTTCTTTTCTTTAACGGCAATGGGGTTCAGGGTTCCTAATTTAAAACTCTTTGAACGTATAGAAAGTAGTTCATCATCCGCACTTAAATAGTTGACGCAATTGAGGATGAAATCGGTGTTGTCGTATTGTTTACGCGAGTATATATCAAAACCCGCGGGGTAAGGTTGCATGTTTTTCATATCGAAGCGATTCGAATGATATCGCCATCTGAAACGAATATTTGACGGGTTTCGCGGCTTTCCGTTTTGAAGTTAAACTCTTTAATGGTGTCGAACTCTACAGGCAAAATTCCTTTAAAAGCGGAGGTAAATATACCTTCCACCAGGACGGCCACAGGTTCATACATACGACTGAATTCCTGTAGGTTAGGTTGTGTTTTGATCACATTTAACGTAACGATAGAGGGCACCGGCACTACTTTTGTTTTTTCGGAAGTGGTGGCCAACACGGTTTTTCGGAGGTCGCCTTGAGCGCCTACAAAATCAATGGTGCCACCAAAGTCAAATTTTAAGGCTTGTATATTTCTCACGATCGGGTGCGAAGAAAAATTGACAATAATCGGCATATAGGGAAATGCCCACATTTTATATTGGGGTTGATTTCCAATCATTCCCGACTGAAGAGGAATAGCTTGACAATTCAGATCCTGCACCAAATTCGCATTCATTCGAACACCATATTTGAAAAACAGGCTGTTGAGTCGCAGCGGTCGTTCGGTAGCAAAAAACTCATTTTTGCTTTGCAGGCTGTCTATGGAAGCATCAGTCATATCAATGAGCCACAGAATTTTACCTCCGTTCATAATAAATTGGTCAAGCACATATTTATCCATGTCGGAAAACGGTTGTGTGGGTTGCGCCACAATCAGCACATCGTATTTGTTGCCGTACGATCCGATGGTTGCTTCGGCGGAATCTTTCACATAGATGTCTCGCAACGCGTTGATTCTGTTATTAATTGTAACTCTTTCCACTTTGTAATAGCGGTTTAGCTGCCACTCCACCCATGAGGTAGAAAGTCTGTCTAACTCGCCGTGTCCTTCCAAAAAAGCCACTTTCGGCGCAAACATGGTGGTAATATTCCGGATGGCAGACACCAAATTGTATTCCAATTCTTGAATAGAAAAGTCGAGCCAATCTTGCCCGCTTGGGTCGGAAACCACCAAAGTAACCGGATACTCTTTGCTCCGGAATGTAAAGAATGCACCCGGAACCACCCAAGTGGTGGAATAATCTTCTCTTGAAATGGGAATGGGGTAAAGTCCTTTTTTGTAGAACTCACCGAAAATAGCATTGATCTCTTCCTGATCTTTTCCTGCAATAGGGTCAATCATTTCAAACTCAATATTAGAGGAATGTCTACTAAATTCTTCCAATATTTCCTTCGTTTTTTGTGCAAAAATTTGATAATCGGCAGGATTGTTTTTTCCTTCTAAAAAAACTTTGATATAAATTTTATCCGATAATTGCTTTAAAAGTTTTATGGTAGAAGGCGCTAATGAGTTTCTTTTTTCAGCGGTCAAATCAATTCTCACATAAAAAAAAGAAAAAAGAATATTGAGCGCAATCAAAATGAAGATGCTCGATACCAATGTGATAATTGCGGAACGTTTGTATTTAACTTTATTTTTCATACTTGCAGATTAAAAATTACCATTTGCGACTTAACAACATTACTCGTGTGGCGATGAGAAAAAGCAGCGTTACGCTCACAAAATAGATGAGGTCGCGCGTATCTATCACCCCCCTGCTAATAGAAGTGTAATGATAGTCAATTCCTAAAGTCTTGATAAAATACCCCATTCTACCCAGAAATTCAAACCCATAAATAAATTCAAACCCAAAATACATGATAAAACAGAGCGGCGCCGCCAGCACAAATGCTACAATTTGATTTGAAGTGGTACTTGAGGCAAACATGCCGATAGAGATGAATGTGGCGCCCAATAGAATGAGCCCCAGGTAGGAGCCCCACGTGCTGCCCAGATCAATATTTCCGGGCGGAGAGCCTAAGTTGTACACCGATATCACATACAACAAGGTAGGCAACAACGCAATGACCAACAGGGTAAGCGAAGCCAAAAATTTAGCGGCAATAATTTGCGTATCTGTAAGTGGTTTGGTTAAAAGGAGTTCCAATGTGCCGCGATTTTTTTCTTCCGCAAAAGTTCTCATAGTAATTGCCGGAACTAAGAACAAGAATAAGAACTTCGATGTGTTGAAGAGCCCTTGCAAACTCGCCACATTAGCATACAAAATATTGTTAATATTTGGAAACACCCAAATAAATAACGCGGCAATAATTAAAAAAACGCCGATAAAAATATAGCCGATTAAAGAACTGAGATAAGACTTAATCTCTTTACGGTAAAGACTGTACATGTTTTTGAATTGAGGGGCAAATATAGGATTTTTTGGTGATTACTATTTTAACGTTTAAAATAGTTAAATCTTATTTTTCCCCTAATCCTCAAACAAGTCCTCCAAATCAATCTCCAAATCCTCAAAAATATGCACCGGCGCTCTTTCGGTACAATCATATATCGTACCCATATCGTACTTACCATCAGGTTGCAGTAAAAAGATGTGGACTAATTTTGTTTTGGGGTCAACAATCCAATATTCTCTTACGCCGGCTTTTTCATAGAGTTTGAATTTTTCATTCCAATCTTTCTTTGAGGTAGAGGGCGACAATATTTCCACCATTAAATCCGGTGCACCGATACATCCATATCCATCTAATTTAGATAAATCGCAAACCACACAAATATCCGGTTGCACTACATTGTAGATTTTATCATCATCTTTCGATCCTTCTATGGGAAGGCGTACATCGAACGGCGCATGGTAGATGTGGCATTTTCCTTTACGTTTGTTAATAAACGTACTGATACGAAAACTTGCTTTCGATAAAATGCGGGCATGCACACGCAACGGCGCTGACATCACGTAAATAAAGCCATCAATCAGTTCCCTCCGCACGTCGTCTATCCACGATAAATAGTCGGCATACGTGTAACGTTTTGACAAATCTAAATCCAGCGTGGGAAGCGGCATAAACGGCTCTTCCACAATGGTTGGTTTCTCTTCAGAGATTTCGTACTGAATTGGCGTTTTTTCGGTTGTAGAGACGTGGTATACCGCGTCTCCACCAATTTGGCTTTGATCTTTCATACTTGATATTTTTATGTTATTTAACTACGCGGCAAAAGTATAAAATTTCATTTGAAAAAAAATATATTTTCGCGAACTTTTTTAAGAGCATATCAAATTAATAACAAATTAAATTTTAAAAACATGAAATCTGTATCTATGAGCGGTTCTCTCAGAGAGAACGTAGGGAAAAAAGATGCGAAAGCACAACGCGCACAAGGATTTATTCCGTGTGTGATTTACGGGGGTAAAGAACAACTTCAATTTGTGGTAGAAGAAGAACAATTCCGCCACTTATTATTCACTCCTGAAGTGAAATACGTGGAATTGGAAGTAGGCGACAAAAAGTTTGAAGCCGTAGTACAAGCCACCCAATGGCATCCGATTACAGACCATTTATTGCACGTTGACTTTTTAGAAATTCTTGATGGAAAACCGATCACTATTGGTCTTCCCGTTAAGATTACCGGAACTTCTCCGGGGGTGCTTCGTGGCGGTAAGTTGATGAAAAAAGTGCGGAAACTTACGGTTAAAGGATTATTGAAAGATATTCCGGAAGAGATCACCGTAGATATTTCTAACCTGGAAATCAACGATATGATTAAAGTAGGTGACTTGGCAATTCCGAATCTTACTTTAGTAGAAAATCCAAATGCTTTGATTGTGAATGTGGCTTCTACGCGGAATGTGGTGGAGGCGCAGTAAGAGATTAGTGGTTAGTGATTAGTGGTTAGTGATTAGTGGTTAACGATTAACGATTAACAATTAACAATTAACAATTAACCACTAATCACTAATCACTAACCACTAAAAAAACTATCTTCGCGGCATTATAAAAATGCAGTATTATGCCTAAAATTAATGTTCAACCGGGTGTGGCTACCGGAAAAGATTTGACAGCCATTTTTGATGCGGCTAAAGCAGGAAATTTTGCATTGCCCGCTGTAAATGTGATTGGTACCGATTCTATAAACGCTGTGATGGAAGCAGCTAAAGCGGTAAGCTCTCCTGTAATTATCCAATTTTCGAACGGTGGCGCCGTTTTTTATGCCGGAAAATCGTTGAAAAATGACAATGAAAAAGTAGCTATCGAAGGCGCTGTTTCCGGAGCCATGCATGTGCATCAAGTAGCAGCATTGTACGGCATTCCGGTAATTTTGCATACCGATCATGCGGCAAAAAAATTACTGCCCTGGATTGACGGCTTGTTAGATGCCGGCGAAAAATTCTACGCAAAACACGGCAAACCGCTGTTTAGTTCACACATGCTTGATTTGTCGGAAGAATCGCTGCAAGAAAATATTGAAATCTGCAAAAAATATTTAGCCCGCATGGCTAAAATGGACATGACGCTGGAAATTGAACTGGGTATCACCGGCGGTGAAGAAGACGGCGTGGATAACTCCGGCGTGGAAAGCTCAAAGCTATACACGCAGCCCGAAGATGTGGCATTCGCTTACGAAGAGTTGTCGAAGGTAAGCCCTAACTTTACCATTGCGGCTTCTTTCGGAAATGTGCACGGCGTTTACAAACCGGGCAATGTGAAATTAGAACCGATTATTTTGCATAATTCTCAAAAATATATCGAAGAAAAATACAACACCAAAGCAAATCCCGTAAATTTTGTATTTCATGGCGGAAGTGGCTCGGAGCCCGAAGAGATTGCCGAATCATTACAATACGGTGTAGTAAAGATGAATATTGACACCGATACGCAATGGGCTTTTTGGGAAGGCGTTATGAATTATTATAAAGAGAAAAAAGAGTACTTGCAAGGTCAAATCGGAAACCCCGAAGGGGAAGACAAGCCGAACAAAAAATATTACGATCCGCGGGTGTTCCTCCGCGAAGGCGAAAAATCAATGGTGGAAAGGCTGAAGGTTGCTTTTCAGGATTTGAATGCGATGGAGCGGTATTAGATTTAAAGATTTAAGATTTAAAAATTAAGGATTTGAATCTTAAATCTTAAATTTTAAATAATGAAAAATATCATTATAGTTTTTGTTGATGATTCCGATTACGGAAAAATAGCGTTAGCGCATGCACAAAAATTGGCTCAAGTTTTCGATGCAGAGGTAAATGAAGTTTTTCTACATAAAAATGCAGATTTACGCGCTGTTTTTTCCGAAGCAGAAAATGACAATGTTTTATGCTTTGTGATGCCGGTGGCTGATTCAAAAAAACGGGCGTTTTTCAATGCAAAAAATGCAAGAAAGTGGATTTCCAAATCGCGTGTTCCGGTGTTTACAGTTGGAAACGAAATGCCGAAAGAAAATGATTATCAACAAATTATTTTACCTTTAGATATTAATTGTCAAGATAAAGAATTGGCGTTGTGGGCAAGTTATTTTCCTGCTTATTTTCAAAAAAATTGTGCGCATATTCCCAAAGAAAATCTGCTGATACATGTCATTTTTAATCAATATAAAGATGAACTTTTGAGACAAAAAGTGGAAAATAATGTCGCTTTTGTTACAAAAATGTTCAATAATTTAGAAGCGCCCTATAAACTGCATCCTTTTACAAAAATTGACAATATTCACACTTTTGGGTTGAATTTTGCCAAAAAAACCGGAAATAGCATCATGCTTTTTTTGATGACTGAAAACTATTCTTTAGTTGATTTTATTTTCGGACCGATTGAAAATAAGATATTGGGGAATAAGGAGAATATTCCGGTGCTTTGTTTGAATGCGAGGGAGGATATTTTTGTACTCTGCCAATAATTTCTCGCAAAGGCGCGAAGGCGCAAAGAGATAAAAACTTTGCGCCTTTGCGCCTTTGCGAGATTAAAATCTAAAAAACTTAAACCCATAATCAAACGCCAAATAATCCGCCACAGGAGCATGCGCTCTTAGGGATGCGCCCACAAAATGGTTTCGGTTTTTTCCTACATAAACTCTAAATCCAACTTTCTCATAAATAACAGGATAGCGTTTGAGTGTGCCGCCATTATCCCAATTTTGAGCCAAATCCATGGTTTTGGCATGTCCGGGTCCTTTAAACAGATAAACGCCAAAACCAACATGCAGGGCAAAGCGGTCGAAAACCAATTCCGAAAAGCAGTAAATAGCGCCGGTGTATATATTTTTCGGCATGGGAACTCTGGGAGAATCGGGTTTCTCCCATTCCTCTTTGTTATAATCTTTTGAGTGAGATATATATCGAACATAGCAAGCCTCGAATGAGGCGCCCGCATTTAAAACCGGCAGGAAACTTCGCATGTAACCTACACTTACGCCGGTTTTGAAATAGTAATTGTCGTCGTAACGTGCAATTAGCCAGCCCGGATCAACGGTAAAAAAGAGCGAATTTACGGGCTTGAATTTTGGGAAAGTATCTATCCTTACCAAATCTTTCATCGGACTAAAATGGTAGCGTAAACTTGCAACTCCCTGTACTTCATTAATTCCGTAGTTGGGCATATTCATGCTTGCGTTGGAGGCGTGAGAAAAATTGGCATTCAAGCATAACTCAAACTGATTGTTAAGTTTAAAATCGAAGCCCATTTGAAGATTGATATACGGGGTTACATACAACGAAATCAAGCTGTTATTCGGATAAGCCCGGCTTTCCCCGTTTTCATCAATATATCGGTTGGGATCGTTGGGATCGGGCGTTA
>WQWP01000007.1 GCA_009787485.1 Lentimicrobiaceae bacterium
ATACGGAATACGATAAGCCGTGCACTCGAACACCCGCGTTAATACGGGTAATCCACAAACTTCTAAAGGCTCTTTTTTTGTTTTTACGATCGCGGTATGCGTACTGTTGTCCCTTTTCCCAAGTATTCTTGGCTACGGTCCATACGTTTTTGCGGCGTAAGAAGTACCCTTTGGTACGATTCAAAATCTTTTTTCTACGTGCTCTTGAAGCAACATGGTTAACTGATCTTGGCATAAATTCTCCTTTCTTTTTTTACGTCAGCGTTTTGCTGTTATACAAACTCTTAATGTGCTGATGGTAAATTAATAACTCATTTTAATTACAGTCCCAACATTTTTTTGATGGTACTTTCCATAGTCTTATCGGCGATAGCGCTGTAAGCCAAATTACGTTTCCTCTTGTTAGATTTTTTCGTAAGGATGTGGCTGTGATAAGCATGGTGTCTTTTCACTTTACCGGTGCCGGTTAAGGTAAACCTTTTTTTGGCAGCGGATTTCGATTTCATTTTTGGCATTTTTAGTAATTTTAAGGGTGAATAATATAGTGTGTTGTGCAATTTTATTTTTCATTGCCGTCAGTTTTAACTGACGGAAGGGTGTATTGTGCAATTCTATTTTTTAGGAGTTAATATCATGATCATTCGTTTTCCTTCTAATTTTGGAAGTTGCTCCGGTTTTCCAAATTCTTCTACCGCTTGCGCAAATTTCAACAAAATCAACTCGCCCTGGTCTTTGTAAACAATCATTCTGCCTTTGAAGAAAACATCCACTTTCACTTTGCAGCCATCTTTTAAGAACTTAACGGCGTGATTTACTTTAAATTCAAAATCATGGTCATCGGTGTGAGGTCCCAAGCGAATCTCTTTAACCACCACTTTAGCCGATTTTGCTTTGATCTCTTTTTGCTTTTTCTTTTGTTCGTACAGAAACTTTTGATAATCCATTACTTTGCAAACCGGAGGGTTGGCTTGTGGCGAAATTTCCACCAAATCTAAATCAAAGTTTTCTGCTACGGATAGGGCGTCACGGAGTGACAAAATTTGCGGTTCTAAATTATCTCCTACCATGCGCACCATCGGCGCGGTTATATGCTCATTAATCTTGTGAGCGGCTTCTCTCTTTGGGGGACCACCCTTGCGAACGAACGGGCGAAAGTTTTGCGTTGCGATATGTATCTCCTTTCTTTTTGGTTTATAATAACTTTACTCTTAAAAAATTAGGGGCGCAAAAATACACTTTTTTTAATATAAAACAAGCTCCGTTTTTAGCACTTCTTTTTTGTAGTTTTTAACAATCAAAGAGGAACTGTTTTCTTTGGCATGAAACGGAATGGCAGTGGTAATGTAATCCTTATGGGTAATCATAATTTCCCCTTTGACATCGTGCAGCAAATCGTTGACTATATAGATATTTTTTGCTCCGTTATCTAAATCTTCAATAGCTATAATAACCGGTGCAAACTTCTCTTTAACAGTATGATGCAGCAGTTTCCAATTCCCGAAAAAGTCGATACTGCTCCATGAAGCTACAGGCCAGCAATCGTTGAGTTGCCAATATAGTGTGCCCATACAGTGCGGGCGTTTTAAACGGTGCGCCTCTATGGCTTTTCCTATTCCGTAGGCTTGTATCTCCTGACTTACACGTACATAATCCTCTAAATTATCAGGAATATGCGCGTATTGCTGCATGGCTTTGTTAATAATTTGCACCCCGCGAGGATGTTTTTGGTGGTTTTTCATGACAGAAGACGCCAAATTTCGATCTTCCGGCAACGTAAACGATTCTATAGTTGACATTTGCGGATAGCTTTGAAAACCATATTCCGACATAAAGCGTCCTGTTTTTGGAAGCCACACCTCAAACGGCTCTTCGCCCCACCAAACGCCCCAATAGTGCGAATCTCCTTCGGTAAGGCACTCCGGATGCCCCCAGCCCCAAAGCGGCGAAGAAGGATGATACGGACGGTCGCTGTTTGTTTTCACTACCTCAGGAAGCAGTTCATTAAAAAGTGTATGCAGGTTTTTGCCTATTTCTACACGTTGTTCGGAGGTGTATTGTTTTTGCCATCCCCAATCTTCCCAGCCATTTTTCACTTCGTTGTTGCCGCACCACAACGCCAAAGAGGGATGCTGATTCAACCTTTTTGCCTGAAATTCAGCTTCCTTTTTCACATTTTTTAAGAAAGCAGTATCCGCAGGGTACAGAGCGCAGGCAAACATAAAATCTTGCCAAACCAACAATCCCAATTCATCGCACAGTTCATAAAAATAATCGTGTTCATAAACGCCGCCGCCCCATACACGTATCATATTCATATTCGCATCTTTACACGACTCTAAGAGCATCTTATACCGCTCTTTTCCTTTCCTGCCTTCCATTTCAGACACAAAGCTATGCGCAGGAATCCAATTCGCACCTTTCATGAAAACAGGGATATTGTTGATTTTGAAATAGAACGACTCTCCTATTTCGTCTTTTTCCTGTACCAATTCAATAGTTCGAAAGCCCCAACGTTTGTGGGTTGTTGTGGCGCCAACAGTGACTTCAAAATCGTACATCTTTTGCTCGCCCAATCCGTTAGGCCACCAAAGTTCGGGGTTTTCTATTTCGATGAATTGAGATATTTGGTTGGGGCCGGGTTTTAGATATAAACTACCCCGCTCTTCGGGCACCCCTTCAAAATTTGAAGGGGATAATATTCCTTCTCCATTCTCCTTTTCTCCTTTTCTCCCCTTTACCTCAACCTCAACTTCCATCTCCCTATCCGCTACAACCATAACAACCACCTCAATCACTCCTTTTTCATCTGTTAATTCCCTTTGTATCAATTCAACACCTTCCACATAATAATCATCCCACGCTATAATTTTTACGGGTTTATAAACTCCGCAAGTAACCAATTTCGGCCCCCAATCCCAGCCTGATTGATAAGGCGCTTTTCGAGTAAAAACACGATCATCGGGCAGAGTATAGGGCAGTTGCTTCGCTTTTTCTTCGTTTATTTTTTCTGAAGGTAAAAGCTTTATTACCAGCTCATTATTTTTATTTTTTAATGTTTTTGGAAGTGGAAAACACCAAGGGCGAAACATATTATCGCAAAGATGGCTTCCTTCGGTATGAAACAGGGGCTCGCCATTCAAATAAACCTCCGCGTAGGTATCCAAACCGGAAAAGTATATTGCTGCGTGTTTAAATTTGTTAATTTGCTTCCCATCAAAAACGGTGCGATATACCCAAATACGATCTGCTACCCATTGCACCGAATCTTCGTTGCAGCGATAAAACGGATCGGGAATGATACCGGCGTTCATCAAATCGGTATGAATGCATCCCGGAACGGTAGCTGCATATTGCTTATTTTCATACTCAAACGTCCAATTTTGATTCAGATCAAATAAAGAATCTTTTTTTGTCTGACAACTGAAAAAAGGGAGAACAAGAAAAAAAAGTATTAGCTTTCGATACATTTTATTCCGGCATTTCTACTACATCATCACAAAAATGATAGCCTAAAGAGTTCAAGCGCGTTTTTTGGTAGGGTAATGCTGTTTTAAAACGTTCCCAATTTTTGTTATCCGGTGCGCACCAGGCTACTTCGGCGCCTGCCAGCACACGCGGCAACAACATGTATTCGGCTTGTTTTTCGGTAAATAGAAACTCAGCCCATAGATTATACTGCACGCCTAGAATTTGTTTCGCTTGTTCGGCGCTTAATTCTTCGTAAACAGGCTCAAAGCTATACACTTTTCCAATGGGTAAAAACCCACCAATAGCATCGGGTTGTGTGCTTTTATCTGCTTGATAATAATCTATATAACAATGCGATGTTGGACATTGCACGATTGAATTACCACGCTCAATGGCTTTCAGCGTTTTTCCTTTTCCTAACCATGCGTAAATCAACGAAGTCTCATTACATTCACCATCAATAATTTCGATCCAGCCGGCCATTTTTTTACCTTTCGAGTTTAGATAACTCTCTATTTCGCGCACCATCCAGCCCTGTAGCAGTTCCAAATTATCCAAATTCATTGATGCGGCTTTTGATAGACATTTAGGGCATTTTTCCCAATTGGTTTTAATCGCTTCATCGCCGCCAATATGCACATATTCAAAAGGAAACAAAGGAGTTACTTCATCAAAAACATCTTTAAGAAACTGCATTACTTTTGGATTTCCGGCGCACAAAATAGCTTTTGGGGGCCAATACGCTCCTACTTCTACGCGATAAGGGTAACTATCGCAGGCAAGCTCGGGGTAGGCAGCTAAAATGGCGGAGCAATGTCCGGGCAGTTCAATCTCCGGCATGACGTTAATGCCGCGTGCAGCTGCGTATTCCACCACCTCGCGAATCTCATCTTTCGTATAGAAACCTCCGTAGGTCATGGGCTCACCGGGTTGGTTCGGTTTTGGAGTGCGCCATTCCGAATCGGGTCTTTCCGGACGCCATGCGCCAACCTCTGTTAATTTCGGATATTTGTCAATCTGTATCCGCCAACCGTGATCGTCGGTTAAATGCCAATGAAACACATTATATTTGTAAAGCGCCAAAACATCAATATATCTCTTTACAAAATCCACATCGAAGAAGTGGCGCGACACGTCCAAATGTACGCCACGCCATGCAAAGCGCGGATAATCAATAATTTTTACACATGGAATGGTTACACTCGGATCGCTCTTTTTTGAAGGTGCATGTGTAACTACCATACCGTCCCACAGATGATACATGGTTTGAAAAGCATACACCAAGCCGGCAGTTGAATTAGCTTGAATGTGAATTTTATTTTTTGAAACATTTAAACGATACCCTTCATCTCCTAAAACAGGATCGTGCTCTTTATTGAGAGAGAAAACGATCGCGTTTTTTTTGCATTTTTCAGGCGTGGTAAATGTAGGATTTACGAAAAACTTTTCAAAAACATTGGTAATATACATCATAGCGCCATCGCGGGGGCTCACATTTTCGAAAGCCACTTTAGTGAGCCCGCTTAACTGAAATTCACCTGCAAAAGCAGCTATTTCAACCGGCTGAGGCACAATGGAAAATGTTCTTTCAATAGGTTTTTGCTTGCAAGAGATGAGCAGCAAACAAAGGGCAAGGGATAAAGGGGCAAAGTGTTTCATTTTTGATGGGGATTTAAAAAGACAAAAATATATTTTTTTTGAGATGAAGGATTTGTTCAATTCGTGTATAAAAACCTTATTTTTACCTTGTTTCAACAACAAAACAAACTTAGTAGTAATGAGTTATATCAAAACAATCTAACCTTATTACCTTATTTCTGCTTTCTGCAAATAGGTTTTTATGAAAAAATATAGATTTAGTGATTTATTATACTTTTGCGCGTATTTAAGAGTTGTGTGCAATGCAGAAAATGTGTAGGCTAATTTCTAGTGAACATTGAACATTAATCACAACTGCTAAATATGTTAATTTTAATAATTTAGAAGTTGCGCCCGACACAAATTAGGGATTAAAAAATGAAAAAACTCTTATTATTTTTTGCCTTGTTTGCGACAGCAACAACGGCAATGAGTCAAATTAAAGTAACCACAGCAGGAAATGTGGGAGTAGGCACAAATGCACCTCTTCACAAGTTTCAGATAGGAAGCATTTGGACATTTCACGACGGAAGCACTAATAAAATTATTGGCAGAAATTCATTTTGGAATGGTACCAACCATGTTCGGATTCAACAAGGTTATGCATCACAAATTGTTTTTGACCCTAATGGAAAAATTGAATTTCAGATGGTTGGTGATGGAGCGCCAAATTCAATTATTCCTTCATGGAATACTGTTACGATGGCAAATAACGGAAATCTTGGTATTGGTATCACAAGCCCTGCACAAAAACTACATGTTGTGGGCAATACTACAATAACAGGTAATCTTGGAGTTGGTGTCACAAGCCCGACACAAAAGTTGCATGTGTTTGGTACCAGCTTCTTACAAGGAAATGTTAATATAGGAGGAGCAATTCAAATTAACCCCTATACAAATACAGACTATGCTGTCTATTTAGATTGGACAGGAGATTATGGACATGCAGCAATCTATTCAGGTAGTTTTAGACTGCAATTGGGAAAAACAAATAATCGAGTATATAAAATTTTTGCATATAATACTTCCAGTATTGACTATGGAGTAAGTTCTGATGAGCGAATAAAAGAAAATATCACCCTCTTAGAAAATCCGATAGAAAAAATTAAACAGATATCCGGATATCGGTACAACTTAAAAAGGGGGATTTTTCCGGAAGATATTTCTGAAGAAGAAGTAGCCGGCTTTACTAAAAATAGAATTGGCTTTTTAGCGCAAGAGGTAGAAAAAGTATTTCCGGAATTGGTAACGCATCCTCAATCGGAAGAAGAATTTTGTAGTATGAACTATGATGGTATGATTCCAGTATTGCTTGAAGCGATAAAAGAGCAACAAACCCAAATAGAGCATTTGCGAACCCTAATTTATGAAAGAGAGTATGATATGTTGTTTCTAATGGATCAGATTGACGCTTGTTGTCAAAACAAACCCGACTACTCATCGCCAAGAGGCCAGGAAGAAAAAGATATTGAGAATGAGAATATAGAAAAAAACTTATCTAATATTGAAAACAATAGCCAAAGTGTAGAAAAAGCAAGGTTATTTCAAAATATACCTAACCCTTTTTCAATAGATACAAAAATTGAATTTGAGATACCCGAAAATGCACATTCTGCAAAGTTGCTCATTCATGATATGCAGGGGGCAGAAATAAAATCTTATAACATGACTCAAAAAGGGCTATGCGCTATTGTTGTAAATGGCTTTGAATTAACGGCAGGTATGTATCTTTATACTTTATTGATAGATAATAAAATTATTGATACCAAACGCATGATTCTAACGAAATAATTTTACATATTTTCAACAATAAATATTTAAATAATTATGTTATGAAAAATAAATATTTTTTCTTATGGATATCAATTGTTATAATTGGCACTTCCTTTTTCTACACATGCCAAGAAAAACCTGTAATTGTAACCAGTGTTACGCTTAATAAAGATGAACTTACTCTTGAAATTAGCGATACTGTAACCTTAATTGCTACTGTGTATCCTAACGATGCCGATGACAAAACCGTTACATGGATGAGCAGTAACCCTGAAGTGGCTTCAATAACCGATAATGGTTTGGTAACAGCTATAAACAAAGGAGAAACAACTATAACCGTTATCACTAAAGATGGTAAAAAAACAGCAAATTGTTATATTGTAGTTTATTTAAAAAGGGTAACCAGTGTAACTCTCAATAAAGATGAACTTATTCTTACCCTTAACGAAACTGAACCTTTAATTGCTACTGTGCATCCTGATGATGCTAATGACAAAACTGTAATATGGACAAGCACTAACGATGAGATAGCTACAGTAAGTGCCAGCGGTTTAGTAACAGCCAAAAAGGCAGGCGATGCTACTATTATTGTTACCACAAAAGACGGCAATAAAAAAGCATCTTGTAAAATTAATGTAGTGGATTACCGCGAAAAATGGGCAGGCAGCTATGATTGTGAAAAAGTTTATAGGTGGGGATATGGCTCTACTAGTGGTCGTGAAACATACCAAGCAATAGTGGATGTAGTTGCAGGATATGATTCTTTATTATACATTTCTGATAGAGAAGCATCTCAATATCCTTGGGGGATACAACAATGGGTAAAAATTAGCTCCGATGGAGTGATTAGCAATAGGTACAGAATAGAATTCGTTTCGGGATATTTTTCTCAAGATAGTATCTATGTCAGGTGGGGTAATATCTCTCCGGGCAATTATGATGTATATGAGTATCAAGGTAAAAAACTTAAAAACTAATAGCATATGAAAAAAAGATTGGTAATAATTGTTTTGGCAGGATATTTTATTTTTCCTGCATTGGGTCAACATCCACCCCAAGACAAAAATTGGGAAGTGGTTTTTCAGGATGATTTTAGTTCATTTACTCATGGTCAGCGATGGTATGTATCTAATGGGATTCGTACAGAAAATGAGCCACAACATTATCTTCCTGATAATGTAAACATTGTAAATGGGGAACTTGTTCTAACAGCCAAAAAAGAAAACTATCATTGTACAAGGCCTAATTGTAATTGTGGCGGTGGCACATATAATTATACTTCCGGTAAAATTGTATCTTATAATAATAGTAAATTGTATCACTACGGTTATTATGAGATGTATGCAAAATTACCCGTTGGTTTAGGATTGTTCCCTGCTTTTTGGCTTTGGTCTGAAGAGTACTCAGGCCCCGATTGTGTGTGGTATAATGAAATAGATATTATGGAGGCAGGCGGATGCAACTCAACTATAACCACAACTAATTATAGGGAGTTTTGCAAGAGTCTCGAACACCCTAATAAAGTTGCTGTCCCTCATCCTTGCAATTACGCCAATAGTTTTCATTGGTATGGCGTGGAATGGGATCAAGATAAAATTACATGGTATATTGACAGAAAAGTGGTTAGACAAGTAAGACATACAGGAATGCAGCATCGTATGCAGATTATAATTAATCTTGCATTATTCCCTTCTTGGAGTGATTGTCAAGCAGACGGGTCGCCGCTTTTTGTTCATATGTATATTGACACGGTGAATGCTTATCAATTAAAATACGATTGCAAAAAGGTAGTTAACGAAATAGATTTTGCTACATGGACAGATGATGATTATAGGGTAAAGAAATCTATCACCATGAGTAGTGTTACCAGTGTTACCATTCCGCCAGGAAGTAACATCTATTTACGGGCAACTGATTTTATAGAGTTGAACAATGGTTTTGAAGTACCGTCCGGAACGGAGCTGTATTTGGATATTAATCCTTGTGATATTACTGCCCGAGTCCAGAAGAAATTAGAAGAATAGTTGTTGTGAGCAAGTTGTACTGTATTATTGAAAGTCACGACTGAAAAGAAAGCAAAAAAACACATAACGCACTGACACACAACGAGCGGTTTTATGAGATGTCGGCATTACCTTCGTCGGAAAATATTACTACTTTTGCACGCCGTTTGCTTCGTGGGGAAGTGTGTGAGAGCCGCCACCTCATAAAGCCGCCGGCACGTTGTAGGCAATGCGGCAGACGCAGTAAAACCCTTGAACACCCATTTCTGAAAGTAGGCAGCAACAAGAAAATCCCTATAAAACTTGTTCCAGATTACATTCAGGTGGAAAATAACTACGCTTGGGTACTGGATGCTAAATCTCCTAATCAACGAGTAAATGATTACGAAAATGTTGAGCAGGTTTATAGTTATGCCTCACATCCCGATATAAGAAGCACATATTTTGCAATTTGCAATGGTTTAGAGTTTTCATTGTACCGCAGGGATTCCAACAACACGCCAAAACTCCAGTTCTCACTTGATGAGATTGAGCATTATTGGGACATACTCAATAAATATCTATCTCCAAATAGCTTTCAGGTCGGCAAAAATTTTACATACGATATTCCCGGTAATACCTCAGGTTTTGACTATGCAACACGTCAATTACTTGAAGAAATTCCAGTAAAAAAGCGTGCTTCAAAAATTCATTTTGGAGTTCATGGGTATTTTACAAAACAATCATGGAATGTTGTAGCAGAATATATTAAGAATTTTAGCAAACCCAGCGATTTGATCCTTGACCCTTTCGGCGGAAGTGGAGTAACAGCTATTGAAGCAATAGCGGCTCTATTGGCAAGATTGCGGCATTACTAGGGCAAACGCATTAAAAAAATAGTTTTAGCCAACTATTTCACTTCAAGTTCATAAAACCTTTTTTTTCGATGTAATGTTTGCAATTTTCAGGAAATTGGAGGTTTTTTATTCAAAAAAAGGAAGGAATATTAGTTCATTTTCCGCAAAATGAACAAAGTGTTAATAATGAACAGTTTAGAAATTGTCCTTGCCGGTCGTCTATTGATTCAACAATCCTAAGATTTTCCAAAGATATTCATCTACCCAGCCTGCGATTTTCCGTTTCCTTCTAATGCTTATTTTCCGTTCTTCTTTTCTTAACAGATTCAATGCGAGCTTACTAACCATTGAAAAATTTTGTGCGGCATACCCTTCCCGTTTTGCTGACTTGTCCTCGTTCATAGCAACGTCAAGCACCCAATGAACTTTATTCTCTATTTCCCAGTGACTTCTAACGGGCAGTTTTGCGTGATAGCGGCATTACCTTCGTCGGAAAATATTACTACTTTTGCACGCCGTTTGCTTCGTGGGGAAGTGTGTGAGAGCCGCCACCTCATAAAGCCGCCGGCTCGTTGTGCGAATATAGCCGGGCGCGATCCGTTGAAAAGAACAAATCACCGAAAGGAGAATACCGGAGTTTTACGTCAACTCAAACAATTCCACTTTTGGAATGTGCGAAAAGTCTTTTTTGTTGAGTGTCAAGATTTTAGCATTTTGAACAAGTGCAGTTGCAGCGATGAGCGCATCCGGTAACTTCAATTTGTGGGATAAACAGTACTGTTTGACTAAATCTACCGATTGCAGGATTGTTTTTGTAATACTCAATAAATATATTTGAATCAACAAGTATCATACAGTAGTTTTTTCATTTATCCCCCATGCTTCGTTCCGGAGTTTCTCTCCATCTATAGCATAATCTTGCCACATGCCGCGAGTTTTTGAGAAAAGTTGGGAGAAACTTTTATTTTTCTGTTTTTTCTCCTCTGTTATTACCACATCTACATTCCACGAATTGAAAAGCCCCATCAATACATTCATTTGCATATTGTCAATACCGTTTTGTAATAATATTTGGGTCATTTTCCTTTGTTTTTAATAACAGCGGCAAAGATATTTTTTTTGAATGACAAAGAAAAAAATAGCAAAAAGAATGATCACTCCGCCACCCCCGCCCAACCACCCGAAAACAGTATAGGCAGGAAAAATGATTTTTTGAAAACTTGATTTCTTTCTTGCTCTTGAAAATTCGACACTTTCAACCTCTGTAGTGATACTGACGTTTTTTTAAAGCAATAGTAATGACGGAAAACGGTTGGCGGTTTTGAGTTCCTTGCTAACAAATTCTCATATGAAGCTCTTGTAAAAAATAAAAACTTTAACGATTTTCCCCTGATTTAATAATACATTTTTTTTATATTCTAAAAAAATATCATTATTTCGCGTCTGAAATTTTCTAAAATACCGTCAGCTAAAGCTGACGGCAATGAGTTTTTTAATTTTTAAATCTTAAATCTTTAAATCATTTTATGGCAAACCAAGACGAATTATTTAAACAGATCATCGCACACGCAAAAGAATACGGGTATATTTTCCCTTCCAGTGAAATTTACGACGGGTTGAGCGCCGTTTACGATTATGGGCAATATGGCGTAGAGCTCAAAAACAACATCAAACAGTATTGGTGGCGCGCTATGGTGCAGTTTCACGAAAATATTGTAGGGATTGACAGCGCTATTTTTATGCACCCTACCGTGTGGAAAGCTTCCGGGCACGTGGACGCATTTAACGACCCACTCATTGACAATAAAGATTCTAAAAAAAGATACCGCGCCGATGTGCTGATTGAAGATTTTCTCCAAAAATTGGAAGAAAAAATTGAAAAAGAGGTCGAAAAAGCAAAAAAGAAATTTGAAAATTTTGACGAAGCGTTATTTCGTAAAACCAATCCGAATGTTTTAAGAAGTCAGGAGAAAATAGATGCGGTAAGTTATCGTTTTGCAGCTTTAATGAATGAAACCGATTTAGCCGGCATCAAGTCGTTAATTGAAGAGTTGGAGATAGCCTGTCCTGTTTCTGGCACCAAAAACTGGACGGATGTGCGCCAGTTTAATTTGATGTTTGCCACGCAAATGGGCTCTGTAGCAGAGGGCGCCGACACCATTTACCTGCGTCCGGAAACTGCCCAGGGTATTTTTGTGAACTTTTTAAATGTGTATAAAACCGGCAGGATGAAAATTCCGTTTGGCATTGCACAAATTGGGAAAGCATTTCGCAATGAAATTGTGGCGCGGCAGTTTATTTTCCGCATGCGCGAGTTTGAACAAATGGAAATGCAGTTTTTTGTGCGCCCGGGCGAAGAGTTGAAATGGTTTGAATATTGGAAAGAAGCACGCAAAAAATGGCTCCTTTCTTTGGGTATCAGTGAAGAGAATTGCCGTTTTCACGACCATGAAAAATTGGCGCATTATGCCAACGCCGCTACCGATATTGAGTACCGTTTTCCGTTCGGTTTCAAAGAGTTGGAAGGGATCCATTCGCGTACCGATTTCGATTTGAGTCAACATGAAAAATACTCCGGCAAGAAACTGCGCTATTTCGATCCGGAAACGAACGAAAGTTATGTGCCTTATGTAGTTGAAACCTCCATCGGCGTAGATCGCATGTTTTTGGCGGTGTTGAGTAATGCTTATACGGAAGAAACGCTTCCCGACGGCTCTACACGTGTAGTGCTGAGGATTCCCGCCCAATTGGCGCCCATCAAAGCAGCCGTGTTGCCTTTAGTAAAAAAAGATGGTCTTCCGGAAAAAGCGCGCGAAATTATGGATATGCTGAAACCGCAAATGATGTGCCAATACGATGATAAAGACGCCATTGGACGTCGTTACCGCAGGCAAGACGCCATTGGAACACCTTATTGCATTACCATTGATAATCAAACCTTAATAGATGATACGATAACCATTCGCGAACGCGATTCTATGCAACAGAAAAGGGTAAAAATTGATGAAATAAAAAAAGAGATTGTCTAAAAATAAAAACGGCTGAATTTTCATTCAGCCGTTTTTGCATTATTCAACCGACATTGCTAAACGAATGCCGAGATGACCCGGCATCATCGGTGGGGATGGAGCATATCGAGCCGAAACGCGACAGAATCCGTTCTCTTTACCTTCATGATATTGAAGGTCAAGATAGCTACCACCACGCGCTACATGTTGAATACCCGCAGTGTCTTGCGGATTTATCCAAATATTTAATGTTGAATCATATCCTGTTCTAAATTTTACTGAATCATAGCGTGCATAAAAACTACTGCACCATTCCCATACATTGCCGCTCATATCATAAATATCTAATTCATTTGGGTTTTTTCCACCTACAGGATGAGTTTGTCCGTTGGGATGTTTTTCAGTAGCAGAATTACCGCTATGCCAAGCTACATCATTAAGGATATTACTGCCACTGTATTTGTATCCGTTGCTTTTGTTGCCTCCGCGTGCTGCATATTCCCATTCTGCTTCTGTAGCCAAACGATAGTTTTTGTTGGGAAAAGCCTCATTTAATCTCAAAAGGAACTCCTCTATATCATCTAAATTTATATTTTCAACAGGATGATAATCTCCTTTAAACAAACTTGGATTACTTCTCATCATAGCTCTCCATTCTCTTTGCGTTACAGGATATTGAGCTATGTAGTAATCACTTAATTGTACATTTAAAGTAGGGGTTTCGTTATGTTGGCATTGGCCATCCGTACAACCCATGACAAATGTTCCACCCGTTACACGTATCATTACCGGTTCTATAGGTGTTGGCGTGATTACAGTTACCTTACACCTTGCTGTGAAGTTGCCATCATTAGTGGTAACGGTAATTGTTGCTTCACCTATAGCTCTTGCGATGATTGCGCCTCTCGCAGGTGCTATCACGGAAACAACATCGGGGTTGTCGCTTGTCCAACTTACGATTTTGTTAGCAGCATCGCTCGGACTTACAGTTGCATATAAGGTTGCTGTTTCGCCAACGAAGAGTTCCAGCTCGTTGTAATCAATAGTTACGCCGGTTACAGCTTTGTCTTTGTTACAGGCAACAGCAGCTACAATCAGTAATGCCACAACTACAATAAAATAGAATAAGTTTCTTTTCATAAGATTTATTATTTTAGTTTTTCCTTACTCGTATGGCTTTTCGGGTTTCGCCTCGTTTTTTAGCCGGTTTCAGAACTCCGGTTTTTGTCTTATTAAGAATAACAAGATTTTTCAAGGGTGCAAAAGTAATAATATTTTTTGAAATTCAAGTGTTGGGTAAATCTTTTATTTTGCACACAGATGACACAGATGACCCAGATAAACACAGATTTTATTTTTTGGGAGGCCACGTGCCGCGCCTTCCGTAGAAAAAACCAAGATGATAACGTGCTGCAAAATAATATATTACATGCTTCAATTTGCTAAAAGGTAGGTATAAAAACAATAATGTTGCCGCCAAAAAATAAGTACAAATAATGTCGGCATGAATGTTTGAAGAAAAATATTGGTGAAAAATATCGTGAAAAGCAAATGCTATGAATAATATAGCTGATACTAAATGAAATAACGTAACTAAACCGGTAGAAATATAATCATCTGCATTAGAAAAAGGACGTAGCTGCTTTGATACTATCCGCTTGATTATTAAGCCAATTCCACAGCAGGAGCTAATTACTAAATATGTAGCAATCAACAAAGAAATGAACGTATGCCGGAAAAAAAATCCGCAAACCGCATCAAAAAATAAAAGTAGAAAACAAAATAATGCAATAAAAGAACCTATGTGAAATAATATGCCGGCAGTGTAAGTTGGCAAATGCCGGGATGCCGATTCTTTTTGCGCCGGCAACATCGCGCCTGTGTTAGAATAGAGGACACCGGCGGCTATATTTCCCGAGCTTTCGGATAAGTCTTTAGGCGCGCCCAATTTTAGGAGACGTAAAAAATGGATGAAACACATTGTAAAACAAAACAATAGAGCAACATAAGAGGCGTACATAAAATAATTCATAAATTAAAACGATTTGTTGTAAATGGTGGCAAAAATAGTTTTTTTTTGCCGAAACTTTAATCTTTAAATCTTTAAATTTTTAAATCATGTTTGTCGAAATCAAAAATCTTAATAAAAGAATTGAGGTAGAATATGGAATTTCTCCTTTGGAGGTTGCCAAAAATGAAAATATTAAACTTCCTCACCCTATTTTGGGCGCGCTGATTAACAATCAAGTACATTCCATGCAATATTGCATTCATAAACCTTGTTGCATCGAATATTTTGATATTACTTCAACGTATGGGCACGGAATTTATGTGCGTTCGCTTTATTTTATTTTGTATAAATCAATTAAAACCCTTTTTCCGCAGGCCAAACTCAATATTTTACACTCTATTTCGGGAGGAAAATATTGCGAAATTGAAAATTTAAACCAACCTCTTGACAAATCGGTGCTGTTGACCATAAAAGATAAGATGAATGAGATTATTGCGGCAGATCTTCCTTTTATTCGTAAAGAAGTGCCTTATCATGAGGCGATCGAAATTTTTAATAATCAAGGTATGGGAGAAGAAAAGTCTATTTTTCAAGAAACAAGAAAAATGTATCTTCCTATTTATCAATTAGACGATGTGGTTAATTATTATTATGGGAGCTTACTTCCTTCCACAAGCTATATAACACTTTATGAATTAGAATTGTATGAACATGGGTTGTTATTAAAAGTGCCTAATCGCAAGCGACCGGACACTATTCCGCAAACGCAAAAAAATCCCAAGTTGTACAAAGTATATCAACAATTTAAAGAATGGAGCAACCGTTTGGGCACTTCTTATATTCATAATTTGAACGAAAAAATTGTCTCAGGTCAAGTGGGCGACCTCATTCTCACTACCGAAGCCCTTCAGGAAAAAGTGTGGGCGAATGTGGCAGATGAGATTCATTGCAGAAAGTCGAAAATGGTGCTTATCAGCGGTCCTTCCAGCTCCGGAAAAACAACTTCCTGCAAGCGACTTTCCGTGCAATTGAGCGTCATTGGCTATCATCCCGTACAAATCTCGGTGGATGACTTTTTTAAGGAGCGCGAACAAACCCCACGCGATAAAAACGGAAACTATAACTTTGAAGATTTAGGTGCCATTGATTTAGAGCTATTTAATAAAACTCTAAACGAATTACTGGCAGGCAAAGAAGTAGAACTCCCTGTTTTTAATTTTCAAACAGGCACGAAAGAATGGAAAGGAAAGAAAATTGCTATGCAAGACAATTCCATTTTGGTGATTGAAGGCATTCATTGTTTAAACCCCAAACTTACGGCTTCTATTGCAGAAGAAACGAAGTACAAAATATTTGTTTCGGCGCTTACTTCGCTTTCTGTGGATAGTCAAAATCCGATTCCAACTACCGATACGCGATTAATCAGAAGAATTATCCGCGATTTTAACTATCGTGGATATTCTGCGTTAGACACGCTGAAACGCTGGCAAAGCGTGCGCGATGGAGAAGAAAAAAACATCTTTCCATATCAAGAAAATGCCGATGTAATGTTCAATACCTCTTTGATTTACGAATTAGCAGTGTTGCGCCCTTACGCCATGCCCATTTTGTTGGCAGTGCCGGAGTATGAGCCCGAATTTGCCGAAGCGATCCGGTTAATCAAATTTTTATGGTTTTTTAAACCGATTAGTGATGATATGATTCCGGGGACTTCTATTTTGAGGGAGTTTGTGGGGGGAAGCAAATTTAGTTATTAAATTTTCATTGCCGTCAGCTTCAGCTGACGGAGCAAAATAATGATTAATATTATGGTATTAAAAAAAAATAAAATAGTTTTAAGTTTACTCTCAGGGGTACTCCTGTGGCTTTCGTGGTATCCGTATGGTTTTACCTTTTTAATTTTTGTTGCGTTTGTGCCGCTTTTTATTTTGAGCGACAAACTGCTTGAAAGGAAAAAAGGAATCGCCTTTTGGCAAGGTATTTGGAGTTCTTTTCCGGCGTTTATAATATGGAATACCGGCGTTACCTGGTGGATTTGGAACAGTACGGCTCCCGGCGCTGTAGCTGCTATTGTGCTCAATTCTTTTTTTATGAGTTGCGTATTTGGGGCGTGGCACTGGGTTAAAAAATCGAATTTGCCGAAAATTGCGGTTCCGTTGGCTTTCATTGCGTTTTGGTGCTCTTGGGAATTTTTGCACCTAAATTGGCAGATTACCTGGCCCTGGTTGAATCTTGGGAATGTGTTTGCGGTGCATCCGGCGTTAGTGCAGTGGTATGAATATACCGGTACTTTTGGGGGGACGATTTGGGTGTTAGGGGTTAATTTTTTGGTTTATTGGTTTTTGCAATGTGGTTTTCAGCACAGAGGCGCAGAGAACACAGAGGTTCACAGAGAAAAATCTGCGAGAATCCTGATAAATCTGCGTCATCTGTGTGCTAAAAAAAACTTCATAACACTCACACTCACAATCATAATCCCCATAATCATCTCCCTCATCATCTACAAAACCTACACCATAAACCAAGAAAACAGCATCGAAGCAGTCATCGTCCAACAAAACATTGACCCCTGGATAGAACAATACCAAAAAACAAACTTTGAACTGGCAGAATTGATTATCCAAACTGCGGCGCCAAAACTTACCCCAAATACTGCATTGCTGGTAACCTCCGAGTCGGCTTTGTCGCGTCTGATCAATGAAGAGCAGCTTTTAAATTTGGATATTTTTCCTCACGCTGCATTCCAATTGTTCGATACTTTGTTTCAACAACATCCGCAATTGAATGTAATTTTGGGATTGTCCACGGCGGCTGTTTTCGACACCAAGGTTTCTCCTGCTGCGCGCGCATACCCCAATGGAGATTTTGTGGAATTTTATAATACATCATGTTTATATAATAAAGATACCATTGAATTGTACCGGAAAAGCAAGTTAGTTCCGGGCGTAGAGAAGATGCCTTACCCCAAAATTTTCGGATTTCTTGAAAACCTGGCTATTGATTTGGGCGGCACCAGCGGCTCGCTCGGTATTGATAATGAGCAGAGAGTTTTTAGGACAATTACAGCGCAAGGTGTTGTAAAAGTGGGCGTTCCTATTTGCTACGAATCTGTTTACGGCGAGCTTTTTTCTCGCTTTGTAAACCATGGCGCCCAACTCATGTGTGTCATCACCAATGATGCTTGGTGGGGAAATACACCCGGACACAAGCAACATTTTGAGATGAGTAAGTTACGCGCTATTGAAACCCGCCGCTATATTTTGCGAGCGGCTAATACCGGAATTTCCGGGTTTATTGATCCACTTGGGAATGCTTCGCAACAAACACAATACGAAATCCGGACGGTGATTGCTCAAACGGTTTATCCGAATGATAAAATTACTTTTTACACGAAGTACGGAGATTATTTAGCAAGAATGATGCTTGGAATAAGCGTGTTGGTTGTATGTAGTTCTTTGTTTTTTTTCTTCTTTGGGCGTGCCGGCTTCCCACCGCACGTTCGGCGGCGGCTCTGCCGCCGTCGCCTAACCCACGCCGTCGGGCTTTCCGCTATACTCCTCGCTTTACTTGCTTCGTAGGGCAGGGCGACCCTGCCTCTACGTTTTGTGCTTCGTGGCAGCCTGTGCGCTGTGGGGTGCCGCTGCAATCCCTCACGCGGGGGATTTTGAACGGTCATTCCGGCACGCCGAAGGCGTGCAATGTGAATAACCCCGTGCAAGGCGATAGCTGCAGCTCGGGGTGTAACGGCGCCACTAACGAAAAAAGAACTACGTAGTAGTTCAACTTTGTCAGTGTGTTATGTTGAACTCCTACGGAGTTCAGGAGAGTGGAGGGAGCACTTCTCTACCCCGAGCTGCGGCTATCGCCTTGCACGGGGTTATTCACATTGCACGCCTTCGGTGTGCCGAGACGACCCGCGATATCTTCCGGCGTGCCGAGGGCAACCGTTCAAATCCCTCGCGTGAGGGATTGCAGCGGCACCCCACAGCGCACAGGCTGCCACGAAGCACAAAACGTAGGGGCAGGGTCATCCTGCCCTACGAAGCAAGTAAAGCGAGGAGTATAGCGGAAAGCCCGACGGCGTGCGCTGGATTTGCGGGAGGGAAGCCGGCACGCCCAAAGAATAAAAATAAAAATTTTAACGCCTTCGCCCTGCCTACCTCTCACCTCACACCTCTCACCTCTTCTACCGCTTATCAATCTGCGACAAACTAAACCCCACCATCACCACCGACATGCCGGTGAGGATAAGCAGGTACTTCCCTGTTTCCATAAAAGTTGCCCCTTTTAGCATTACATCTTTGATAGCGATGATGAACCACTTGGCAGGAAAAATATCGGCTAACCATTGGAAAAAGAGCGGCATGTTGTCTAATGGAAATAAAAAACCCGACAGCAAAACGGTGGGCAAAAACAAGCCCATCATGGTAACCATCATGGCGTCTAATTGCGTTTTGGATACGGCGGAGATGAGCAGCCCGAAAGAAGCGGCGGTGAACATGAAGATAATGCACAGAAATAGCAGCAGCCAAATGCTGCCTTTAATCGGCATTTGAAAAACAAACACGCTGATTAACAAGATAAAAATAGTGCTGATTAAAGAAAGGAACATGTATGGAATTACTTTCCCGATGGCGATGTTGATTTTTTTAACGGTGGTAATCAACATCATGTTCATGGTGTTGGTTTCTTTTTCGCGGGCTAACGTAATAGACGACATTAACGCCGTGATAATGATCATAATAAGAGTAATAATGCCCGGAACGAACATATACACACTGTTTAATTCCGGATTGTACTGCATGGTGGTTACAATAGAAATTAAATTCTCGGAGGCATGATTTTGATAGTTGTATTCCGTGACGAAATCATTGAAAACCGCTCTCAAATAGTTGTTTAGAATGGAAGCAATGTTAATATCCGACACATCATTAATAATTTGAATGCTTGCGATGCGCTCCACAGCCAACGATTCTTCAAAACGCGGCGGAATAATCATTGCAATTTTTATCTGTTTGTGCTTAAAATCATGATCAATTTCAGCTTCGTTATCTAAAAAATTTACCACTTGAAAATAGCCGGATGCCGTAATATTTTCAATTAACTGCTTCGATTGCGAGTCTTTCGATTGGTCGAGGATAGAGATTTTGGCATTTTTAATTTCCGTACTGATGGTAAACCCGAAAAGCAAGATGAGCGCAATGGGCATTGCCAATACCAAAAACAGCGATACCCGGTCGCGTAAAATGTGGATAAATTCTTTTTGTAAAATGGCTAAAAATGCTTTCATACTTAACGGTTTACAAATTTTACAAAGAGGTCGTCAATCGTTTGCACGTTCATTTTTTCTTTCAGCTCGGTGGGTGTGCCTATGAGTTTCAGCTCGCCTTCTGCCATAATGGAGATGCGTTCGCAATATTCGGCTTCATCCATGTAGTGTGTGGTTACAAAAATGGTAACGCCTGTGGCGGCGGTTTTGTAAATGAGTCCCCAAAATTCTCTGCGCACAATGGGATCTACACCGCTGGTTGGCTCATCTAAAAAAACAATTTGCGGACGATGTAATAACGCGGTGGCAAAAGCCAAGCGTTGTTTCCAGCCTAACGGAATAGAGCGCACCAACTCGTTTGAAAACTCGTTCATATTCAATTCATTCAAACTGTCTTGAATGCGCTGTTTCAACGTTTTTCTCTCAATTTTATAAATAGTGCCGAAAAGTTGCATGTTTTCATATACCGTTAAATCATCGTACAATGAAAACCGCTGGCTCATATATCCAATGTTTTTCTTTATCAATTTCGACTGGGTAGCCAAGTCGTATCCGGCAATTTTGGCAGTTCCGGAGGTGGGCAGAAGTAAACCGCACATCATCTTCATGGCGGTGGTTTTGCCCGCGCCGTTAGCGCCGAGGAAACCGAAAATTTCGCCTTTTTTGATAGAAAAGGAGATGTTGTTTACCGCGGTAAAGGGGCCGAATTTTTTGGTAAGGTTTTCAACGACTATGGTGTACATTAGGGGGCAAATTAAGGGTTTTTCTCGCAAAGGCGCGAAGGCGCAAAGTTTTATTTTATTTTATCTAATAGTTTTTTTGCTTCTGCCTCGTTTTTTGCCTCCGCATAAATGCGAATAATCGGCTCTGTATTTGAGGGGCGCAAGTGTACCCAACCTTCTTCAAAATCTATTTTTACTCCGTCAATTGTATTCGGGTTACAGGATGCGTATTTTAGAGCTGTTTTTTGTAGTATTTCTTGTACATTTGTATCTTTTGTAAGCTCCATTTTGTTTTTAATGATTACATATTGAGGGTATAATGCTTTTATTTCGGAGCATTTTTGTTTTGTTTTTGCCATAAAAGTTAAAAATAGGGCGATACCTACTAAGGCATCACGTCCGTAGTGCAATTCCGGTAAGATGATGCCGCCGTTTCCTTCGCCACCGATAATGGCATTGGTTTCTTTCATCTTTTCTACCACATTCACCTCGCCTACTGCGGCGGCGGAGTAAGTAACGCCGTGTTTTTTACTTACATCGTGCAACGCCCTGGAAGAAGAGAGGTTGGAAACGGTGTTGCCTTTTTTGTGTTGCAGCACATAATCGGCAATGGCAACTAATGTGTATTCTTCGCCGAACATTTCTCCGTTTTCCATGACTATTGCTAAGCGATCTACGTCGGGATCTACGACAAAACCCACATCATAGAATTGAGAATTGAGAATTGAGAACCGCAGCCCCGTTAGGGGCAAGCTCAGCGAAGCTAATTGAGAATTATTTTTATTTGACATCTCATTTTTCATTACGGATGAGATTTCGTGCAGGTGTTCGGGCAGGGGTTCGGGGTTGTGAGGGAAAATGCCGGTAGGTTCACCAAATAATGCTTTGTAGTTTTTTACGCCCAACTTTTGTAGCAACAGAGGGATGGCAATGCCTCCGGTGGAGTTTACCGCATCGAAAACTACTGAGAAATTGGCTTCCTGTATGGCTTTCACATCCACCAAATCCAACTTTAAAATCTCGTTGATGTGGTCTTCAATGGCGTGGTCGTATTTGGTATAATTTCCCAAATTTTCTACAGAAGTGTAATAAAAATCTTCTTTTTCTGCAATTTCCAACAATTTTTGTCCTTCAGCGGCGGAAATAAACTCACCTTTTTCATTTAATAATTTCAAGGCGTTCCATTGCATCGGGTTGTGGCTGGCGGTAATAATAATTCCGCCATCGGCACGGTGTTGTGTTACAGCCATTTCAACGGTAGGCGTCGTAGAAAGTCCTACATCAATTACATCTACGCCCATGCTTTGCAGCGTGGCGCACACCAATGCGTTGATGGTTTCGCCGGAGATGCGGGCGTCGCGGCCGATGATGAATTTTGGCTTTTGATATAAACTACCCCGTCCGGCTTCGCCGGACACCCCTTCAAAATTTGAAGGGGATTTATTGCCCGCCTTCAAAGTTACAAACGCAGAGGTAAATTTTACTATATCAACAGGGGTAAGGTTTTCGCCGGTGGTGCCGCCGATGGTGCCGCGAATGCCGGAAATAGATTTGATAAGAGGCATATTTTTCAATTAATTAAGAATTAAGAATTAAAAGTTGTTGATTCTTAATTTGAACTACAAAAAAACAAAAAAAATGATTGCACCCCTTGACAAAGGGGGTTTGAGGGTGTATATTTGCGGCGCAAGTTAATTTAAAATTCAAAATTTAAAATTTAAGAATATGGCTTTACAGTTTGAAGAATTAGATATTTGGAAACAAAGCAGGGTACTTTGTAAGGATGTTTACAGAATCACTAATTATGAATTATTTAGTAAAGATTTCAGGCTTCGTGATCAAATTAGGGCTTCATCAGGTTCTATTATGGATAATATTGCAGAAGGATTTGAAAGAAATGGAAATAAAGAATTTATTCAATTTCTATATATTGCAAAAGGTTCATCCGGTGAAACTAGAAGCCAATTATATCGTGCATTAGATAATAATTATATCCATCAAGAAGAATTTAATACAATTTATAATAAAGTATTTCAGCTATCAAAATCAATATCCGGATTTATCCAATATTTAAAAAACTCACAACTCACCGGCCACAAAAACCTTAAATCTTAAATTTTAAATCTTAAATTTTAAATCTTAAATCTTAAATCTTGAATCTTAAATGCTCACCCAACTCCTAAACTTCTTCTACCCCCGCAGCTGCATCTCTTGCGGCAATGTTTTGTTTCATCATGAACATTTTTTTTGCTTGCATTGCTTGCATAACCTTCCGGAAACCCGCTATCATGAATTTACGCGCTCCCCGCTTTCATTGCTCCTATGGGGGCGGGTTTTGGTAGAAAATACAGGTGCATTTCTGTTTTACAAAAAAGGAAACCAGGTGCAGAAAATTTTGCATCATTTAAAATATAAAGGTGTGAAAGAGATTGGTTTTTTTCTCGGAAATATGTATGGAATACAATTGAGTCAACATGAAAAATGGAAAACGGTAGATCTCATTATTCCCATCCCGTTACACAAGAAAAAAGAAAAAAAACGAGGCTACAACCAAAGCGAATGGATTGCGAAAGGATTAAGCGCCGGCATGCAAATTCCCTATAACACAGATCTATTGATACGCTCGGAGTTTACGGAAACGCAAACCAAAAAAAACCGTTTCCATCGTTGGCAAAATGTGAAGGAGGTTTTTCAGCTTACCAACCCTGAGGTGCTAAAAAACAAGCATGTTTTAATCTGCGATGATGTGTTGACCACCGGCGCCACGTTGGAGGCGGCTATTCAAAAATTGGCGGTGGTGGATGATATAAAGATTAGTGTGGTTACTTTGGCGACGGCGCAATAAAAATTATATCTTCGCGCCGCGAAAAACAGTGGAAAGATTTGTTATGCTTGCAACCACTAAAAAAAATGCTAAACCATTTTTCCATCGTTTTTCCGTATTAAACTAATTAATTAACCAATTAAAAATTATATTGTTATGAGTTATTTATTTACATCGGAATCCGTATCTGAAGGACATCCGGACAAAGTAAGCGATCAAATTTCAGACGCATTGTTAGACGCGTTTTTATCAAGAGACCCTAATTCAAAAGTCGCTTGCGAAACCTTGGTTACCACCGGTTTGGTAGTTTGCGCAGGCGAAGTGAAAACAAACGGCTATGTGCCCATTGACGATGTGGCGCGCCGCGTTATCAAAAAAATTGGATATGATAAAAGTGATTATCAGTTTGATTATAAGTCGTGTGCCGTTTTATCTGCCATTCACTCGCAATCTTCCGATATTAATCAGGGGGTAGAGCGCGCCAATGCGGAAGAACAGGGCGCCGGCGACCAAGGCATGATGTTTGGATACGCCTGCCGTGAAATGGATAATTTTATGCCGATCTCCTCCGAATTATCACACATCATTTTACAAGAATTAGCCGACATCCGGCGCGAAGGAAAACAAATGACCTACCTGAGACCGGACGCTAAATCGCAAGTAACCATACAGTTTAGCGACAACGGCAAACCGGAACGCATTGACGCCATCGTGGTTTCTACTCAACACGATGATTTTGACGCAGATGAGAAAGCGATGTTGGCACAAATCAAAAAAGATGTGCAGGAAATCTTGTTGCCGAGAGTGGTTGAAAAATGCTCTGCCAATGTTCAGGAATTATTCAAACACAACTACACGCTCCACGTAAACCCCACCGGAAAGTTCGTTATTGGCGGACCGCACGGCGACACCGGCTTAACCGGCCGCAAAATCATTGTGGATACCTACGGCGGAAAAGGCGCACATGGTGGCGGCGCATTCTCCGGAAAAGACTCTTCAAAAGTAGATAGATCAGCAGCTTATGCAGCAAGACATATCGCAAAGAATATGGTAGCCGCCGGCATTTGCGATGAAATATTAGTGCAGGTAGCGTACGCCATCGGCGTGGCAAAACCCGTTGGACTTTATGTAAATACATTCGGCACCGCCCACGTAAATGTATCAGACGGGGAAATTGCCAAAAAAATTGAAACTATTTTTGACATGCGACCCTACGCGATCGTAAAACGCTTTCAACTGAAAAACCCGATTTTTGAAGAAACCGCTTCTTACGGACATTTTGGAAGGGATTTTTACGAAAAAGAGGTGGAAGTATTTTATACTGATGAAAATACATACACCAAAGAAGGAAAAATATTTAAGAAAGTGCCGTTTTTCAGCTGGGAACGGTTGGATATGGTGGAAGCGTTGAAGAAAGTGTTTTAATCTTGTAAATCTTGCGAATCTTGTAAAAATCCTGGTTCAGATATTAAATTCAACCTCTTATCCGACTTCAACCCTAAATTCTTCAATTGAGTAGCCTGATTTATTAAATTTCCTTTGCCATCTTTCAACTGCCCCAACGCCTTATCATACTTATCCTGACTTGCTTTGATGCTATTTCCAATCTCCTCAAATGTTTTGGTAAAACCAACAATTTTCTCATAAAGCGCTTCGCCTCTCTTTACAATTTCCATGGCGTTTTTGTTTTGCCACTCCCGTCTCCATAAATCGGAAATCAGTTTGAGGCAGGCAATTAAATTGGTGGGGCTAATTAGCAAAACCCTTTTAGAATACGCATACGCCCACATATCGGAATCGTTTTGAATAGCAAGTAAATATGCCGGCTCAATGGGCACAAACATCATGGTAAAATCTAAGGAAGCATCTAAATCATCATACTTTTTGGCGCTGAGTTGATCAATATGGGTATAAGTTGCTCTTACATGTTCTGCAAGATGAATTGCCTGTTTTTCAGGGTCTTCGGTTGCAACAAAATGATCGTAGGCAACTAAAGAAACCTTTGAATCAATGATAATGGCTCTTTCATCCGGCAGTGTTACCCTCACATCGGGTCGTAAATTGTTGCCATCTTCGTCTTTCATAGATTGTTGAACGAAATATTCCCGATCTTTTGTTAACCCCGATGATTCTAAAATGCGCTCTAAAATCATCTCGCCCCAATTGCCTCTTTTTTGCGGTTTCCCTTTCAATGCGGTGGCTAAATTGTTCGCCTCAGCGCTCACTTTATTGGTTTGTTCCTGCAATTCTTTTACTACTTTTTCTAATGAAAACCTTTCTTTTGATTCTTTGTCGTAGGTTTCTTCCACTTTGGTTTTAAACTTGTTAATATCCTCTTTTAAAGGATTTAGCAAATTTTCAAGACTTACTTTATTGGTTTCCGTAAATTTTGATGATTTTTCTTCAAACAGTTTATTTGCGATTTTTTCAAATTGTAGTTCAGCTGTTTTTCTGATTTTTTCAAATTCACCTTCTTGAGTTTCAAGTTTTTCAGATAAAAAAGAATTATTGGCGGTTAGCTTGCTAATTTGTGAGGTAAATTCCGTGAGTTTTGTATTCAATTCTTTATTAACTTCCGTTAATTCTTTATTAAGTGCGGAAGATGTATTTGCTCTTTCTTCATTTAATTTGGATGCAATTACACTTTCATTTAATTTTGAGTTCAGGTTTTCAAAATCTTTTTTGGGGATGTTTTTTGATTTGCTGAGGATATGAAAAAAGAGGTAGGCGATGAAGGCGCCTGCTAAGATGCCTGCTAATAAATATAGGATTTCCATTGGGAATAGTTCTTGGTTTATTGTTTCTTAAACTCCACTTGTGTTCCAAGCATGTAAATTTAACGGATAAACGCGGATTATATTTGTTAATTAATTAATTTTTCCCTCCCTTATACTGACAATCATTTTTCCTAATAACAAAGCCATTATTTTTCTCAGCACCCTTAGTAGTTAATGCGATGTCCCTTCATTTCTCTTGCCCTTATTCCATTATTTTTTTCAAAAACAGCAGAATAATGGAATAAGGGCAAGGTAGTAATGGGGATGCCATGAGCTACTAAGGGAGCTTGAAGATATAAGGGTTTCAAGGAATCGCCTAAAAGAGTAGGGGTATTTCGCGCAAAGGTGCAAAGGCGCAAAGTTTTTTTTCTCTTTGCGTCTTCGCGCCTTTGCGTGAAAAAAAACTACAACTTCGGCCCAAACTCCCTCAACCTCTTCCCTTCCTCAGCATCCGTAAACTTCTCAAAATTCTTAACAAAAAATTCTGCTACTTTCGTTACGTTTTCTTTGAAAGCATCTTTGTCTTTCCAGCTATTTTCAGGATTTAAAACAGCGTCTTCCACGCCTTTTATATGTTTGGGAATGTTTAACATAAACGGTTTTACCATCTCAGTTTCGCAATTTACCAACTCTCCGTTTAGAATTGCTGAAATGATGGTGCGTGTGTCTTTAATAGAGATACGATGTCCGCCGGTGTTAAACCCGCCGCCAATCCAGCCGGTATTTACCAAGTAACAGGTGGAATCATGCTCTTCAATTTTTTTGGCAAACACTTCGGCGTATTTCGTGGGGTGCAACATTAAGAAAGCCGCCCCGAAGCAAGAAGAAAACGTGGGGGTCGGCTCTTTAATACCGCGCTCCGTGCCGGCCAATTTCGCCGTATATCCGCTTAAGAAATAGTACATTGCCTGATCTTTCGACAAAATGGAAACAGGAGGTAAAACGCCAAAAGCATCCGCCGTAAGGAAGATCACTTTGCTGGGGTGTGCGCCTTTCGATTCGGGTTTCACAATGTTGTCAATGTGATAAATAGGGTAGGAAACACGCGTGTTTTCCGTTTTTGCCTGCGAATTGAAATCTATGTTGCCTTCTGCATCCAGCACCAAATTCTCTAACAACGCATCTCTTTTGATGGCGCGGTAAATATCCGGCTCATTTTCTTCGCTCAAGTTGATACATTTTGCATAGCAACCGCCTTCAAAGTTGAAGATGCCGTTGTTGTCCCAGCCGTGCTCGTCGTCGCCGATGAGTGCGCGATTTGGATCCGCAGAAAGAGTCGTTTTTCCGGTGCCGGACAATCCGAAGAAAATCGCCGTATCGCCGTCTTTTCCTTGATTGGCAGAGCAGTGCATCGAAGCAATCCCTTTCAACGGCAGGAAGTAATTCATCACAGAGAAAATACCTTTTTTCATTTCGCCGCCGTACCACGAGCCGCCAATCAACGCCATTTTTTCAGTAAGGTTAAAGGCGATGAACACTTCACTGTTCAAACCCCACTCCTCCCATTTCGGATTGGTAATTTTACAACTGTTCAAAACAATAAAATCGGGAGTAAAATCTTTCAATTCTTCTGCTGTGGGGCGCAAGAACATGTTTTTTACAAAGTGCGCCTGCCAAGCCACTTCGGTAATGAAACGAACTTTCATTCTCGTGTCGGGATTTACTCCGGCAAACACATCCATTACATAAAGGTTTTTATGGCTTAATTGACCTTGACTCAATTTCTTCAACTCTTTCCATTGCTCAACGGCAAGCGGTTTGTTGTCCGGCGATTTCTTTACCGGATCGTGCCACCAAACTTTGTCTTTCGTTTCTTCGTCAACCACTACATATTTATCTTTGGGCGAGCGGCCTGTGAAGATTCCGGTGTCAACCGACAATGCACCCGATTTTGTGTGATATGCCCGCTCATAGCCGGTCAATTCCGGGTTTGTTTCATGCTGATACAATTCTTCATACGATAAATTGTAATAAATTTTTTGTGGATCTGTAATCCCAATGTGATTTAATTGTTTTTCGATGTTCTCCATAAATGATGTTACTTTGTTGGTTATTAATTGGTTATAAGGTTATTTTTCGTTGCGTAATTTTTTTGCAAATATCCACAAAAAAATCTAATTACATACAGTCTTTTTTACAAAATATATCAATAGTTTGAAAAAAAGCCCGTCATTCCGAGCGCAGCGAAGAATTTCGAACTTTTTCACGCAGCATCTTCTCCAAAAGAAAAACATCCTCCTTATGTGTAATCTTCAAATTGCTTTCCGCACCGGTTACTACAAAAACCGGCTCATCCGGCAAATATTTTGCCACTACGCCACAATCATCGGTAGCCCTAAAATTTGCATCCTGAAATGCACATTGATACGCTTTTTGAAGAACATGCTGCTTAAAGGCTTGCGGCGTTTGCGCCCGCATCAAATCTTTCCTGTCCGGAATTTGCTGCACAAAACCATCTTCTACCTTATATATAGTATCTGTAACCGGAACAGCAACCGTAACCGCATCAAATTTCTTCAATGCATCTATCACCTCATCAATCGTTTTCGCATCAATCATAGGTCTCACCGCATCATGAATCAGCAAGTTGGCATTTGGATGATCTTGGTAAGCCTGTATGGCTGCCCAACTCGAATCGTAGCGTTCCGTACCGCCGGCTATTATTTTTTTTATTTTTTTGAAACCTCCGTTTTGTACAGCCATCCCCATTTCAGTACGATAAAGCGTATTGACAACGATCGCAATCTCATCAATACGAGGATGTTGCTCAAAAACATCTAAAGTGTATTCTACAATGGTTTTTCCAAAGAGTTTTAAAAACTGTTTAGGGGTTTCCGTTTGTAAGCGGGTGCCGGCGCCGGCTGCTAAGATTACTGCGATGTTCATTTATGTGGTATTTAATTGAATATGGAATAATGAATAATTATGGGGCGTATTTATCTAATACTTTATTTAATACTCCTACATAGTAAAAGGGGAGGTTGATAAGTTTAAATTTTTTCCCGTTTGAGGTCGTCACTTCATCAATCGAAAAAGTATTCGACCAAACGCGCACGGCAATATCGTGTGGCGCCTCATCCATAAACAGATGCAATGATTTTAATTTGGA
This sequence comes from Lentimicrobiaceae bacterium, assembly GCA_009787485.1. GTDB lineage: Bacteria > Bacteroidota > Bacteroidia > Bacteroidales > WCHB1-69 > WRNX01. The sequence goes on from WQWP01000007.1 coordinate 29,439, forward strand.
GTTGTGCCCCGATTTTACTTCTACCGGAATTGCCAAACTATTGTAAGGGAATACAAAATCTACCTCTGCTTCCGAGCCATGTTTGTCGCGTTTCCAATAAATTCGTTTGTAAAGCAAACTATCATCTAATGTTAATAGCTCTTGTGCTACAATATGTTCGGCAATTCTTCCACGCCAAACATCCTGAATGTCTGTGGTAGAAAAAACATCTTTTTGAATACCGGCTACATAATTTACCAAGCCTGTATCCAACCAAATCAGTTTTGGACGTTTTCTAAAATTTTGAAGCAACGGCATCCGTGTTTCTGAAGTTGGATAAATCAAATCGAGCAACATAGCCTTTTTAATCGTTTCAAAAGCTTCTCCAATCTCCTTTGATGAATAGGAAGTGCCGCCAAAACGCTCAAAAGTAATTATTTCTCCTGCACTTTGCCAACCCACCGAAAGAATAGAACGGATGATGCGTACTAAATTTGCATTGTTAGTATATTTTTCAACATCATCCTTATAGGAAACCAATAAAGAATCATACACTTCTTTTACAGATAGAATATCTTCATTTTCAGCATATTGAGATATGGCAGCCGGCATGCCACCAACCAAAGTATAGCGGCGAAAAGCTTTCATAACTCGCAGATGAACTACCGGCTCTACTTGTAAGTTTTCTATGATGCCAATGTCAAAAGTATTACCTATACCATCCAAAAATTCCAAAAAGGAACAAGGACGCAAAGCCATATATTGTACTCTGCCAACAGGAAAAGAGATTTTTCTCACATCAATAATGGTTTCTAAAAGTGATCCGGCAACGATAACATGAACATGGTTTGCTTCTTCGTAAAAGTATCGTAGAATGGCAACAGCAGGTTTAGAAAATTGAATTTCATCAATAAATATCAAAGTTGTACCACCGTTTATTTTTTCTTCTTTGTGCACAAAAATGGCGTTTATCAATTCTCGCACATCATCATATATGTCAAATAACATGCGATCCGGCTCATTTTCTAAATTTAATTCAATAAAAACATCATACTGTTTGGAAAATTCTTTGATCAATGTAGTTTTTCCTACTTGCCTTGCTCCCCGAATTACAAGTGGTTTTCTCCACTTACTTTCTTTCCATTCGTCTAAAAATTCTAATGCTTTTCTACGTATCATATTTTCTGATATTTAAGATCATTTATTGTCGCCGCAAAAATAGAATTATTTATCAATTATTCCGAAAAGAACGGTATAAATCCATAAAAATTGGTATAAAAGAACGGTATAATGCCATAAAGTTGGAACAAAAGAACGGTATAAACTCGCAAAAATTGGCACAAAAGAACGGTATAAACTCTATGGGCTCCAAAACAAAACGTACATAAAGCATATTTTATTTTACCCTATTTTTCTCTAATTTTCAAATACTTACAAGCATATCTGCCAAATAGCCATTTCAAAACAAACGGTTCAAAACGTAGTTTGACGGAGTTTTTGAGATGCGAATGCGATAAAATG